>LSTF01000068.1 GCA_001644455.1 Betaproteobacteria bacterium SCGC AG-212-J23 | reverse complement strand
CGACTACCCGCTCGCGGAGCTCGTCGATTACATCGACTGGACACCGTTCTTCCAGGCGTGGGAGCTTTCCGGCCCCTACCCGAAGATCCTGCAGGACCCCGTGGGCGGCGAGGCGGCGCGCAAACTCTTCGCCGAGGCGCAGGAAGCCCTTGCCCAGATCGTGCGCGAGCGAGCGATCACGATGAATGGCGTCTTTGGCCTATTCCCGGCCGCGCAGGTCAATCACGACGACATCGAGATCTACGCCGACGAGGCCCGGTGCGACGCGCTCATGACCTGGCACAACCTGCGCCAGCAGAACGTCAAGCCCAGCGGTCGCGCCAACCTCTGCCTCGCCGATTTCGTCGCGCCCAAGGGGAGCGGCGTGCAGGACTGGATCGGCGCTTTCGCGGTCAGCGCCGGCGGCATCGAGGCGCGCGTCGCGTCGCTCGAGAAAGCCAACGACGATTACGCCGCAATCATGCTCAAGGTCCTCGCGGACCGCTTCGCGGAAGCCTTCGCCGAGCGGCTGCACGAGCGCGTGCGGCGGGAGTTCTGGGGCTACGCCGCCGATGAAAGCCTCGGCCGCGAACAGCTCATTGCCGAGGCGTATCGCGGCGTGCGGCCCGCGCCCGGCTACCCGGCCTGCCCTGACCACACCGCCAAAGGGCCGCTTTTCAGCCTCCTCGATGCGGAGCGCCGCGCGCGCATGCGCCTCACCGAGTCGTTTGCCATGCTGCCCGCTTCCGCGGTGTCAGGCTTCTACCTCTCGCATCCGGATTCGAGCTACTTCGCGGTGGGAAAGCTCGGCCGCGACCAGGTCGAGGACTACGCACGACGCGCGAAAATGACCCTGGCCGAGGCGGAAAAGTGGCTCGCGCCTTACCTCGCGTACGAACTCGAGACCGTATAATCGCCGCCATGGGAAAAGGCGATAAAAGAACACGCAAGGGCAAGATCTACCGCGCGAGCTACGGCAAGAAGCGGCCGCACAAGCCGAAGAAGAAGGCCAAGAAAACCGCCTGAAGCCGTTCCTGGCGATCGGCGCGCTGCTCGGCGCTGCTGCGGTTGTGCTCGGCGCTTTCGGCGCGCACGCGCTGAAGACGCGCCTGGACGGCGAAGCGCTGTCCCTCTGGCAAACGGCGGTGCAATACCACTTCTGGCACGCGCTCGCACTTCTTGCGACGCCTCGACTCGCTGGCGCTTGGGCGAAGGCCGCGGGCTGGCTGTTCGTCGGCGGCGTGGTGCTCTTTTCCGGCAGTCTCTACGCGCTCGCGCTGGGCGCACCGCGCGCCGTCGGCATGGTGACGCCCGTCGGCGGCCTGGCGCTGATCCTCGGCTGGCTGGCGTTCGCCGTGGCGGCGATCCGGGCGTGACCTAGCTTTCTTCGCGCCGGCCGACCGGCAGGCCGAGCGCTTTCAGCTTCCGGTAGAGGTGAGTGCGCTCCAGGCCCGAGCGCTCCGCGACCCGCGACATGCTGCCGTGCTCGCGCGCAAGCAGGTGCTCGAAGTAGATACGCTCGAACGCCTCGCGCGCCTCGCGATAGGGTCGATCGAAGGCGACCTCGGGTAGCGCGCTCTGCGGCTGCCGGCCGGCGAGCACCCGCTCGACTTCCCCGATGCCGATTTCCTCGTCGAGCGACGTGAGCGCGAGATCCTTGACGACGCTTTCCAGCTCCATCAGGTTGCCGTGCCAGGCGTGATGGCGCAGCGCGTTCAGCGCGGCGACGGCGAGCCGCCGAGGCGGACAGGCGCGCGCCTCGACGAGCAGCGCCAGCATCAGCGAGGCGAGGTCCGGCACGTCCTCGGCGAACTCGCGCAGCGGCGGCAGGCGCAGGGTCAGCTCGGCCAGGCGCGACGCGAGCTCGGTGTCGAACTCGTGCTTCTCGCACAGCGTGCGTGCATCAACCGGCGAGAAGGTCACTACCCGCGTCTTGTGCTTCTCGGCGCGCGCGAGTACGAACTCGAGGTTGCGCTGCTCGGCGCGGTCGAGGCGGCTCAGGTCCGGCACGAAGAGAATCCCGCCGGCCGCGCGCGCGAGCAGGTCGGATAGCGCCTCTCCCGCGCCTCCGCCGGCGGCGACGAACGGCGCGCCGGGCGCGGCGAGCAGCCGCGCAAAGAGCTCCGGCCGCATGCCGCGCTCACCGCGCAGGAGCAGCGGCGCGCTCGACTGCGTGAGCTGCGCGAGGCGTTTTTTCGTTTCCGCGAGCGCCGTCGAGCGGCCGAGCGCCGTCAGCGCAAGCGGCGGCGGCGAAGCCGCCTCGGGATTGCGCAACGCGCGCTTGACCGTCGCCAGCAATCGCTGCAGCGCGATCGGCTTCTCCAGGAAATCGAGCGCGCCGATGCGCGTCGCCTCGACCGCGGTCTCGATCGTGCCGTGCCCGGACATCATCACTACCGGCATCGTCAGCTGGCCGCTCGCCGCCCATTCCTTGAGCAGCGTGATGCCGTCGGTGTCGGGCATCCAGATGTCGAGCAGCACGAGGTCCGGGCGCTGCGCCTCGCGCAGGCGGCGCGCGCCGCCGGCGTTCTCGGCGAGCAGCACCTGGTGCCCTTCGTCGGCGAGGATCTCCGAGAGCAACTCGCGGATCCCCACCTCGTCGTCGACGACCAGAATCTGTGCCATCTACGCCGCCTTGGAGAAAGGCAGCAGCACGCTCACCGAGGCGCCGCGCGTCGGCCGGTTCTCGATGGCGATGCTGCCGTGGTGCTCGTCGATGATCTTCTTGACGATGGCGAGCCCGAGCCCGGTGCCCCGCGGCTTGGTGCTGACGTAGGGCTCGAAGATGCGCGCCATCAGCTCCTCGGGGAAGCCGCCGCCATTGTCCGACACCGCCAGGCGTACGCGGTCGCCGGCGAGCTCGGTGCGGACTTCGATCACGGGATTTCCTTGCTGGCGCATGTTCTCGAGCGCGTCTTGCGCGTTCTGGATCAGATTGTGGATCACCTGGCGGATCTGCGCGCCGTCGGCCCACACGGGAGGCAGTCCTTCGCCGAGGCGCTTGGCAATGGGCACGCGCGAATTCTCGTAGAGGCCGAGCACATCCGCCACCAGGTCGTTGAGATCGAGCGAGACGGGCGCGGGCGCGGGCAGGCGAGCGTACTCGCTGAAGTCGTTGACCATCGCTTTCAGCGCCGAGACCTGGTTGACGATGGTCTGCGTCGCCCGGCGCAGGGTCTCGGCCTCCTCGGGAGCGAGGCGATCGGCGAGCTTCACCTCCAGGCGCTCGGCGGAGAGCTGGATCGGCGTGAGCGGGTTCTTGATCTCGTGCGCCAGGCGGCGCGCCACCTCGGCCCAGGCGGTCGCCCGCTGCGCCTGGATGAGCTGCGTGATGTCGTCGAAGACGATGACGTAGCCGCCGCCGGTCGCCCGCGGCAGGCGTGCACCACGGGCGTGCAACGCTTTGCCGGTTCCCTTCAGCTCGAGCTGCAACTGCCAGTCCTTGTCGCCGTGCGCGACGAATTGCGCGCGCATCGTCTCGGCAAAGCCTTCCTGCTCGGGGCCGAGAATCTCCGCGGCGCCGCGGTTGGAGATCGAGAGCTTGAGCTCGTGGTCGAACACCAGAACGCCTGCAGAGAGGTTGGCGAGGATGCTCTCCAGCCGCGCTTTCGCCGATTCCAGCGCGCCGCGGTTCGCCTCGACCACATGGCGCGCGTCGTCGAGTTGCCGGGTCATGGAATTGAAGCTCTCGGTGAGCACGCCCAGCTCGTCGCGCGTCGTCACCGAGACCTGGCGCGAGAAATTGCCGCGCGCCACCGATTGCATCGCCTGCGCGAGGCGCGCCAGCGGCTCGGCGAGCAGGTTGGACTGCGTCGCGGCGACGGCGACCGCGACGAACAGCGCCATCAGCAGAGCGAAGCTCAGGGTCACGATGTAGATGCTCTTCAGCTCGTCGCGCGCGATCGCGAGCTGGCGATACTCGCGGTAGGCAGTCTCGATCGCCTCCGCGCTGCGCGCGAACGCCGGCGGCACGTTGGCGCGCAGCTGGAGGTAGCGCGACTCGGCCGTCCCCGACTCCACCGGCACGATCACCCGCAGCGACAGCGGCTGTCCGGCGAGCGAGTCGGTGGAAGCGTAGATGCGCTGGTCGCGCGCCTGGAGGAGCAGGTACGGCGGCGGCGCATCGGGCACCAGCTTGTCGATGTCGTCGCTGCTGCTCGCCACCACGCGTCCGCCAGCGGTGACCAGCATCGCGTCCTGCACGCCGGCCTGGCTGCGCAGGCGCTGGAACTGCGATACCGCTTCGGTCGCGGGCAGTGCCGAGAGCTCCTGCGCCATCGCCTGCGCCTTGCCCTGCAGCTCGAACAGCATCTGGTCGATCGCCTGCTGGCCGAGGTTGATGCCCCCCTCGAGCGCCGCGTCGACCTTGACGTCGAACCAGGACTCGATCGAGCGGGTCAGGAATTGCACCGAGACGGCGTAGACGATCAGTCCCGGCAGCACGGCGAGCGCGGCGAAGCGCAGCAGCAGGCGCAGCGTGAGGCGCGTGCCGAAAACGCGCGCGCGATAGCGGCGCACCAGCGCCGTCAGCTGATAGGCGAGCAGGGCGGCGAGCAGCGCCGCCAGCACCGCATTCACCCCGAACAGCCACGAATAGTGCCGGGCGAGAAGCGGCGTCTCGCCGCTCGCCGTGGCGAGCAGGAACAGCCCCACTGCCGCGATCGCGCCGCCGATGATCAGGAGCAGCTTCATTGCCCGGCCTCTTTCTTCGGCTCGCGGCTCTCGACCGGCGCAGGCCGCTGCTGCGGCGGACGCAGCACGAAGCGCTTCCACGGCGACTCGAGATGCAGCTCGCGGCTGGTCAGGGCCGAAAGCTGGAAGGGCTTGGGAAGCTGCGTGGTGTCGAGGCGCATGCGCAGCGCCGCGTCATAGTCGGACCGGGAGAGCGCGCTGCGCCGCTCGACCACTACCCAGTTGCGCACGTGCTTCAGCACCCGCAGCGCCTCGTCGAGCGTCGGGAAGTTCTGCTGCAGCATGTAGCGCTCGGGCTGCGTGCCCGCCGCGATGCGGTAGTGACGCGAGAGCGCGTGATAGGAGAGGCGCATCTGCAGCACGCGCGAGGCGGCGCGCTCGTCGAACCAGTACCAGCGGCCGCGCGTCAGCTCGAACTCGACGTTGAAATAGAGCGGCACGCCGTTCGCCACCACCTCGGCGAGGCGCGGCGTCAGCTCGAAATCGAAATCGGCCTCGAGGACGAGACTGTCGTCGACCGCGCGCAGACCCGCGTCGCGCACGTCGATTCCTTCCGCGCGCGCCGACGCGGTGCCGAGTAGCGCAAGGAACCCGGTGAGGAGGGCGATGCGGCGCATCGCGCTGGGTCAGGCTGCTTTTTCGATCAGGGCGTAGAAAAAGCCGTCGTGCTCGGCGTCGGGCAGCCATTGCGCCGCGCCGCCGTCGGGCAGGGGCAGCCTGCGCGCCGCGGAATGGCGCGCGACGAAGGCGTCGATCACGCCGTCGTTCTCCTGAGGGAATACCGAGCACGTGGCATACAGCAATTTACCATTCGCGCGCAGCGCCTGCCAAAGCGCATCGAGGATCGTCGTCTGCTGCGCGGCGAAGGAGGCCAGGTCCTGCGCGCGGCGCAACCACTTCAGGTCCGGGCGCCGGCGCGCGATGCCCGATGCCGAGCAGGGCACGTCGGCGAGGATGCGATCGAAGGCCTCGCCCCGCCACCAGTCGGAGAGACGTGTGCAGTCGGCGCGCCGCAGTTCGGCGCGCAGCGAGAGCCGCTCGAGATTGCGCGCGAGACGCGCGACGCGGCCGGCATCGCTGTCGAGTGCCGTGACCTCAACGTCCGCGACCTCCAGGATATGTGCCGTCTTGCCGCCCGGCGCGGCGCAGGCATCGAGCACGCGCTGGCCGGGCTGCAAGTCGAGACACGGCGCGGCACGCTGCGCTCCGGCGTCCTGGACCGAAACCTCTCCGGCAGCGAAGCCCGGCAGATCTTCGACCGCGAGCGGCCGCTCGAGGAGCAGAGTATTGCCCCCAAGGGGCCGCGCGCCGATGCCCGCGGCGGCAAGCCGCTCGGCATACGCATCGCCACTGCCTTTGCGTGCGTTGACGCGCACGCACATCGGCGGATGCGAATTGCCCGCCGCGAGGATGCCCTCCCAGTTCTCCGGATAGGCGCGCCGTAATGCATCGATCCACCACGAGGGGTGCTGGTAGCGCGCCTGGGGGTCGGCAGCAATGCGCGCCTCGAGCGAGGCACCCTCGCGCAGCGCGCCGCGCAGCACCGCGTTGACGTATCCCTTGGCGTTCCACTTTTCGAGCAGGCCGCAAGCCTGCACGGCTTGATCCACGACCGTGTACGACGCGTAGCGGCCCGACTCGAGCGCGTAGATCGCGCACCACAGCAGCGGTTCGAGCAGCGTGTCGGAGGTATCGCGATGCGACAGCTCCTTGACGATCGCCTGCACCCGACCGAAGCGGCGCAGCGTGCCGTGCGTGAGGTCGAGCAGCGCAGCGCGCGTAGTCGCGCGATTGGCGCCCTCGAGCTCGTCGGCGAGACTGCGACCTGCGGCAACACGGCTTACGACGCGCGCTGCGTCAGCGAGGGCCGGCGCGAGCGGGGCGATGCTCATCCCAGCCGTGCGCCGCGCGGCAGCGCCTTTCCGCGCAGGAATTCAATCGCGGCAAGGCTCTTGCCCCCGGCTCGCTGCAGCTCCGTGATGGCGAGCGCTCCCTCGCCGCAAGCGACGAGCAGTACGTCCTGCGCCGCGAGCACACTGCCGGGAGACCCCGCCCCGGACGCCACATGCGCTCGCCAGACCTTGATGCGCTCGCCCTGAAGCATCGTCACCGCGCCTGGCGCGGGCCGCAGCGCGCGCACTACGCGCTCGAGCACCGGCGCGGGTTGCGACCAATCGAGAAGCGATTCCTCGCGGCTGATCTTGCGAGCGTAGGTCGCACCCTCGGCGGGCTGCGGCACGGCGCCAGCCTTCCCCTTCTCGACGAGCGCCAGCGCTTCGACGATCGCATCGGCGCCCAGCCGCGCGAGCTTGTCGTGCAGGCTGCCGGCGTCGTCGGCGGCGCTGATGGAAATGCGATGCGTGGTCAGCACGGGGCCCGTATCCAGCCCCGCATCCATTCGCATGATGGAAATTCCCGTCTCCCGGTCGCCGGCAAGCAGGGCGCGCTGAATCGGCGCCGCGCCGCGCCAGCGCGGCAGCAGCGAGGCGTGGATGTTGAGCGCGCCGCACGGGGCGAGATCGAGGAACGGCGGCGGCAGCAGGACACCGTACGCCGCGACCACCGCGGCGTCGGGTCGCGCGGCGCGCCATTCTTCCGCTTCAGCAGCGCCGAGACGCTCGGGTTGCGCGACCGGCAGGCCCCGCAGGAACGCGAGGCGCTTCACTGCGCTCGCCGCGGGACGCATGCCACGCCCGGCAGGCCGGTCGGGCTGCGTGACAACGAGGGAAATCTGGTGGCCGGCGTCGATCAGGCGGCCGAGCGCCTGTGCGGCGAATTCGGGCGTGCCGGCGAAGACGAGACGCAGGAAGGCGCTGTCAGGCCGACTTGCGCAGCTGCTTCGCGAGCTTGGCGCGGATGCGCTGCTGCTTCAGCTGCGAGAGGTGCTCGACGAAAACCTTGCCCTGCAGGTGATCCATTTCGTGCTGGATGCAGACCGCGAGCAAGCCTTGCGCTTCCAGCGTGAACGCCTTGCCGTTCTGGTCGTGGGCTCGAACCTTGACGCGCTCGGCGCGTTGCACCAGTTCGTAGATCCCGGGAACGGAGAGACATCCTTCTTCGATGTCCGACTCGCCCGTGGCTTCGACGATTTCCGGATTGACGAGCACGACGAGAGAATCATGCCGGTCGGACACGTCGACCACGATGACCTGCTTGTGCACGTCGACCTGGGTCGCAGCGAGGCCGATTCCAGGGGCCGCGTACATGGTTTCGGCCATGTCGGCGACGAGCTTCTTGAGGCTTTCGTCGAAAACAGTCACGGGCGCGGCCACCTTGTGCAGGCGGGCGTCTGGGTAGCGCAGGATGTTTAAAATCGGCATTTCAGGTCAATTTCACTTGCAATTGAATCGATTATGTGGACAATCTCAGGTGACCTATAAGCACTTCGGCGGTTGTGCTACATTGGGTTAGACAAACCGAATTACAAGCCGGTCCAGGAAGCCGCGAAAAGGGACGGGGTACCATGGTCCAGCAATTACGTAAGTCTATCACAACACTCGCTTTCTTGGTGTCCGGGGCGACTTGGGCGCAGGCTCCGACCGCGCCTCTGGCCATCAAGCCGGACGCCCCCGATCGCTACATCGTCGTCCCCGGCGACACCCTCTGGGGCATCTCGCAGCGCTACACCGACTCGCCCTGGCGTTGGCCGGATCTGTGGAACATGAACAAGGACCAGATCCGCAACCCGCATCTGATCTACCCCGGCTATGTCCTCATCCTCGACCGCGAGCGCGGCCAGCTGACGATTGCCCAGCCCGGAACGCCCAGCACGAGCGCACGTGATGGCGAGCCAGCCGGCACCGACGGCAGCGCCCAGACCCCGCCGGCCTCCACGCCGGCCACGACACCGGCCCCAACGCCGACCGCCACGGCGCCGAGCGGCGACCCGTCGCTGGTCAAGCTGAGCCCCCATCTTCGCGCCGAGTCGCTCGCCCGCCAGGGGATTCCGAGCATTCCGGCCAATTTGATCGAGCCTTTCCTCACCCGGCCTCTGGTGATCGAACCCGACGGCCTGGACAAGGCGCCGACTATCGTCGCCACGCAGACCGATCGCGTAATCATTTCCGCGGGCAACTCGGCCTACGTCCGCGGCATCGGCTCATCGAAGGAAGAGACCTGGTTCGTGTATCGACGCGGCCGCGCGCTCGTCGATCCCGACACCAACCAAACGCTCGGCTACGAAGCGACCTATCTCGGGACGGCGCAGGTAACCCGTCCCGGCGATCCGGCGACGATCACGCTCACTTCTGCAGTCCAGGAAGTCGGCGCCGGCGACAAGCTGATCGCGGCGAGCCGCCCGCAGGCGATCAACTACGCGCCGCATGCGCCGGGCACCAAAATCAACGGCCGGATCATGTCGATCTACGGCGGCGGGCGCGTCGGCGAGGCCGGACCGCAATCCATCGTCACCGTGAACCGTGGTCGCGCCGACGGACTCGAAGTCGGCCACGTTCTGGCGCTGTATACGCGCGGCGGCATAGTCAGCGACGTGACCAAGCAGAAGGGCGCGGAGGACGCAAAAATCCAGCTGCCCGATGAGCGCGCCGGTCTCGCGTTTGTTTTCCGCGTCTTCGACCGGATATCGTATGCTCTGGTCATGCACATCACGCGGCCGGTCAGCCCACTGGATGTCGTCCAGACGCCCTAGGGCCGCGCTTCACCGGATCATCCAGATCCGAGGTACGCCACCCGCATGACGCATGACCCGGGGCTGGCGAGCTGGCTGCAACTCACGCTCACCCCCGGGCTCGGTGCCGCCGCAATCCGCGCCATGCTGCGGCAGTTCGGATTGCCGCATCTGGTGCTCGCGCGCAAGTCATCGGAGCTCTCAGCGCACGCTTCGCCGTCGGCGCTGGAGGCTCTGCATTCGGAGGCCGTGCGCCGCTCCGTGTCCGCCGCCCTGGCGTGGCTGGAGCATCCGGGCATCGCGCTCGTGACGCTCGCCGACACCGGCTATCCCCGGCTGCTGCTCGAGATCGCCAATCCGCCGCCGCTGCTCTACGCGCGCGGTCGCCTCGAGCTGCTGCAGCGGCCGGCCCTCGCGATCGTCGGCAGCCGCAACGCCACCGCGCAGGGTACGGCCAATGCCGAGAGCTTCGCGAGGGCGCTAAGCAGCTCGGGTCTGACCATCGTTTCCGGCTTGGCGCTCGGGATCGACGCCGCCGCTCACCGCGGCGGACTCGCCGGCCCGGGCTCGACGATCGCCGTGCTCGGCACCGGCATCGACATCGTCTATCCCCGCGGCAATGCCGGCCTCGCCGCCGAGATTGCCGAGCGCGGCTTGCTGCTCTCCGAGTTCCCGCTCGGCAGCGGCGCGCTGGCATCGAATTTTCCGCGCCGCAACCGCCTGATCAGCGGCCTCGCGCAAGGCTGCCTGGTCGTCGAAGCGGCGCTCGCATCCGGATCGCTGATTACCGCACGCTCCGCGGTGGAGCAAGGGCGCGAAGTCTTCGCCATTCCCGGGTCGATCCACTCGCCGGTTTCCAAGGGCTGCCACGCGCTCATCAAGTCGGGGGCAAAGCTGGTCGAGGCGGCCGAGGACGTGCTCGCCGAACTGGGCGGCTTCCGCTCCAGCGGCTTCGCCTCAACCGTGCAGCCGGGCGCGGGCGCGGACAGCGGCGGCCTGCTGCAACACATGGGGCACGATCCGGTCGACATCGACGCACTGTGCCTTCGTGCTGGCATGTCGGCGGAACAGGTCTCATCCGAGTTATTGCGTCTGGAGCTCGCGGGCCGCGTCGCCGCCTTGCCCGGCGGGCTTTTTCAGCGTCTGGAGAAGCGTAGCGACAGGTAAACCGTCATGCGTGACAGCGCGTTATAACAATAAGGAGGTTGCATGTACGAGATCCTGGTGTACCTGTTCGAGAACTGCCAGCAGCGCGAGGTCGCCTACGAGCGGGAACGTATCGCGAAGAAGCTCTCCGCGGCCGGCTTCGAGCATGCCGACATCAGCGAAGCGCTTCACTGGCTGGCCGGCATGGCGCGCGCACCGCAATCCGAGCCGGTCGCCCTTCCGGATGCAAAGCGCACCTTCCGCGCTTTCGCGCCCCGCGAGCTGTCGAAACTCGACGCCCAATGCCGCGGTTTCCTGCTCACGCTGGAGCAGTCGGGAATCCTCACACCGCAGAACCGCGAACTGGTCATCGAGCGCTCGCTCGCCGCTTCGGGCGACGCGCTTTCGCTCGAGCAACTCAAGCTCATCGCACTGATGGTGCTGTGGAATCAGCAGACGCCGACCAGCCAGCTGCTCGCCGAGGAGCTGTTCAGCGGCACGGAGCCCCGGCTAGCGAACTAGGCGACAGCCTCGCGCGCGCGTAGGCGCGCGTGCGCGCGAGAACGATGCGGTGGTTGAAGCGCCGCAGCGTTTGCACTTATCATCTGCGGCCTTTCGCGCCGCATGCCAAAAAAACTCATCATTGCCGAGAAGCCGTCGGTCGCCAACGACATCGCGCGTGCGCTCGGCGGTTTCACGCGCAAGGGCGACTACTTCGAAAGCAGCCAATATGTGCTTTCGTCGGCGGTCGGCCATCTGCTCGAGCTGGTGGTCCCCGAAGCCCACGACGTGAAGAAGGGCAAGTGGTCCTTCAAGCACCTGCCGGTGATCCCGCCGCATTTCGACCTCTCGCCGATCGAGAGGAATGAGCCGCGCCTGAACGTGCTTCTGCGCCTGATCAAGCGGAAGGACGTCGCCGGCCTGATCAACGCGTGCGACGCGGGCCGGGAAGGCGAGCTCATCTTCCGTTACATCGCGCAGCACGCGCGGGTGAAGAAGCCGGTCGAGCGCCTCTGGCTGCAGTCGATGACACAGCAATCGATCCGCGACGGATTCGGCAAGCTCCGCGCGGACAAGGACATGCGGCCGCTCGCTGATGCCGCCAAGTCGCGCTCGGAGGCGGACTGGCTGGTGGGCATCAACGGCACGCGCGCGATGACCGCGTTCAATTCCAAGGAAGGCGGGTTCTACCTCACCACGGTCGGCCGCGTGCAGACGCCGACGCTGGCGATCCTGGTCGAGCGCGAGGACAAGATCCGCGCTTTCACTTCGCGCGCCTACTGGGAAGTGCACGCGCGCTTCGAAGCGAAGGCGGGCGAGTATCCCGGCCGCTGGTTCGAACCCGAGTTCAAGAAAAACGACGAAGACCTCGAGCGCAAGCCCGAGAGACTCTGGGACGCGGCCGCCGCGGCGAAGATCGTCGCCGCATGCCGCGGCAAGAAGGGCGTCGCCACGGAGGAGTCGAAGCCGGCGACGCAGATGTCGCCGCTGCTTTTCGACCTGACGAGCCTGCAGCGCGAGGCGAACGGCCGCTTCGGTTTCCCGGCGCGGATGACCCTGTCGATCGCGCAGGCCCTGTATGAAAAGCACAAGGTCCTGACCTATCCGCGAACCGACTCGCGCGCGCTCCCCGAAGACTACCTGCCGACGGTGAAGGACACGCTGAAGGAGCTGGGCGGCACCGATGCCTTCGGCAGCTTCGCCAAGCAGGTGCTGAAGCACGGCTGGGTAAAGCCGAACAAGCGGATCTTCGACAACACGAAGATCTCGGACCACTTCGCGATCATCCCGACGCTGCAGACGCCGAAGCATCTGACCGAGGCCGAGCAGAAGCTTTACGACCTGGTGGTCCGGCGCTTCCTGGCGGTGTTCTTCCCGCCGGCGGAGTTCCTGCAGACGACGCGGATCACGAAGGTCGGCGAGCACCACTTCAAGACCGAGGGGCGGGTCCTGCAAAGCGCCGGATGGCTGGCAATCTATGGCCGCGCCATAGGCGACGAGGAAAAGACCCTGCCGGCGATCGAGGCAAAGGAGCAGGTCGCCGTTCTCGAGGTCACCGAGCAAGCGAATGAGACCAAGCCGCCGCCGCGCTATACGGAGGCGACGCTGCTTTCAGCGATGGAAGGCGCGGGCAAGCTAGTCGAGGACGACGAGCTGCGCGAGGCGATGGAGGCGAAGGGGCTGGGAACGCCGGCGACGCGTGCGGCCACCATCGAGGGCCTGATTCGCGAGGAATACGTTCACCGCGAAGGCCGGGACCTGGTGCCGACGCCGAAAGCGTTCTCCCTGATTTTCGCCCTGGGCATGCTGCACATCGTCGAGCTCGCCTCTCCGGAGCTCACCGGCGAGTGGGAGCACAAGCTGCGCCTGATCGAGCAGGGAAAACTGACGCGCGACGAGTTCATGGCGGAGATCTCGGAGCTGGTGCGCAAGGTCGTCGGCACCATCAAGACCGGCGAGATCCCTGACGTCGTCTACGCCACCGTGCCGGCGCCGTGCCCGAAATGCGGCAAGGGGCCGGTGCAGGAGAACTACCGCAAGTTCCAGTGCCAGAAGTGCGACTTCACCCTGTGGAAGGTCACCTCGGGCCGCGAGTGGTCCCCGGACGAAGTCGCCGAGCTGATTACCAAGCGGGTGATTGGACCGCTGACCGGCTTTCGCAGCCGCATGGGCAAGCCGTTCGCCGCGGTGATGCGCCTCACGGACGATTTCAAGACGGAGTTCGACTTCGGCCAGGACAAGGAAGGCAACGAGGCAGCGGTCGATTTCAGCGGCCAGGAGCCGCTCGGCAAGTGCCCGAAGTGCGGCAACCGGGTGTTCGAGCACGGCATGGCCTATACCTGCGAAAAAGCCGTCGGACCGGGCAAGACCTGCGATTTCCGCTCCGGACGGATGATCCTGCAGCAGCCGATCGAGC
>LSTF01000067.1 GCA_001644455.1 Betaproteobacteria bacterium SCGC AG-212-J23 | reverse complement strand
TCGATCACCGTCCCTCCACTCGCAGTGCTCTTTTTCAAGCCTGAGTAAAGAGAACCCACCGCCACGCGTCGTCATCGAGTCGGTCCGTCCTCAGGTCGATTGCGGTCGCTACCCCGTGAAGCGCGCGGTGGGCGAGCGTGTGCTCGTCGAGGCGGACGTGTTCACCGACGGCCATGACGCCGTCGTGGCGGAATTGCTCTGGCGGCCTCTGGAATCGAAAGCCTGGGAAATCGTGCCGATGAAGTTCCTCGGCAACGACCACTGGAGCGCCTCGTTCCCGGTGGAGCGGCTCGGGCGCTACCAGTACACGGTGCGCGGCTGGACCGACCCCTATCTCACCTGGCAACGCGACCTGGAAAAGCGCAAGCGGGCGGGGCAGGACCTGACCGTGGAGCTGCAGATCGGCCGGTTGCTGGAAGGAAAGTCCAACGCGCACCGCGTTGAGACCTACGAAAAGAACCTGGAAGTCGTCGTCGATCCGATCCACGCGCGGTTCTCGACCTGGTACGAGCTCTTTCCGCGGTCCCTCGGTTCTTTTTCTGAAGTCATAAAAATTCTCGATGAAGTGCAAGCGATGGGATTCGACGTCCTCTACCTGCCGCCGATCCATCCCATCGGCACGACCGAGCGCAAGGGCAAGAACAACCTGCTGCAGGCGACGAGGGACGACGTCGGCAGCCCCTGGGCGATCGGCGCGAAGGAAGGCGGGCACAAGGCGATTCATCCCGATCTGGGGACTTTTGATGATTTTGGGGAACTGGTAAGGCAGGCAAAAACAAGAAACATCCGGATCGCCCTGGATATCGCCTTCCAGTGCTCGCCCGACCATCCGTACGTGCGCGAGCACCCGGAATGGTTCAGGCGGCGCCCCGACGGCACCGTGCAGTACGCGGAGAACCCGCCGAAGAAATACCAGGACATCTATCCCTTCGACTTCGAGAGCAAGGAGTGGAAGGGCCTCTGGGCGGAGCTGAAGAGCATCTTCGAGTTCTGGATCGCGCACGGCGTGACCGTGTTCCGCGTCGACAACCCGCACACCAAGTCCTTCGACTTCTGGGAGTGGTGCATCGCCGAGCTGAAGGCGAAACATCCCGAGACGGTTTTCCTGGCGGAGGCGTTCACGCGGCCGCGCGTGATGCACAAGCTCGCCAAGCTGGGCTACACGCAGTCCTACACGTACTTCACCTGGCGAAACACCAAGCAGGAATTGACCGAGTATTTTTCCGAACTGAATTCCTACCCGGAAAAGGAATATTTCCGGCCAAACGTCTGGCCCAATACGCCCGACATCCTGCACGAGTACCTGCAGCACGGCGGCCGGCCGGCGTTCATCGTGCGCGCCGTGCTCGCCGCGACGCTCGCCGCGAGCTACGGCATCTACGGCCCCGCCTACGAGCTGATGGAGCGCGAGCCGCGCGAGCCGGGCAGCGAGGAATACCTCAATTCCGAGAAATACGAGATCAAGAAATGGGATCGGAAGCGCGCGGACAGCCTTGCTTCCCTGATTCAAAAACTAAATCAGATCAGGAGAGAAAATATCGCGCTGCAATCGGACTGGAGCCTGAAGTTCCACCCGACCGACAACGATCAACTTCTCGCCTATTCGAAGGACGAAGGCGAGAACCTGATCCTGGTCGCGGTGAACCTGGATCCGAAGCTCGCCCAGTCCGGCTGGATCGATTTCGCGCCGGGCGAGGGGCGTTCCTACGAAGTCGAGGACCTGCTCGGCGGCGGGCGCTACGCCTGGAACGGCCGCCGCAACTACGTCAGCCTCAACCCGCAAACCCTTCCGGCGCATGTCTTCCGTGTTATCCGAAGATAAGGAAATCCGCGAAGTCGCCGAGGCCGACAAGGAGCAGTCGTCGACCGATCGCGCCCTCTGGTACAAGGACGCGGTCATCTACCAGCTGCACGTCAAGGCGTTCATGGACTCGAACGGCGATGGCATCGGCGACTTCGCCGGCCTCGCCTCGAAGCTCGACTACATCCAGGAGCTGGGCGTCAACGCGGTGTGGCTGCTGCCGTTCTACCCGTCGCCGCTCAAGGACGACGGCTACGACGTCGCCGACTACCGCAACGTGCATCCGCACTACGGCACGCGCGAGGACTTCCGCAAGTTCGTGGACGAAGCGCACCGGCGCGGCTTGAAGGTCATCACCGAGCTGGTCGTGAACCACACCTCCGACCAGCACCCCTGGTTCCAGGCGGCGCGGCGCGCGCCGCCGGGTTCCCGCAAGCGCGACTACTACGTCTGGAGCGACACGGAAACGAAGTATCGCGGCACGCGCATCATCTTCACCGACACCGAGACCTCGAACTGGGCGTGGGACCCGGTGGCGAAGCAGTACTACTGGCACCGCTTCTTCAGCCACCAGCCCGACCTCAACTTCGACAACCCACACGTGGTGCGCGCGGTGCTCAAGGTGATGCAGTCCTGGGCGGAGATGGGCGTCGACGGCTTCCGCCTCGACGCGATTCCCTACCTGTGCGAGCGGGAAGGGACGACCAACGAGAACCTGCCCGAGACGCACCTGGTGCTGAAGCAGATTCGCGCCGCGATTTCCGCGCGCTACCCGGGGCGGATGCTGCTCGCCGAGGCGAACATGTGGCCCGAGGACGTGCGGCCGTACTTCGGCGACTCCGACGAATGCCACATGGCGTTCCACTTCCCGCTGATGCCGCGCATGTACATGGCGATCGCGCAGGAAGACCGCCACCCGCTGGTCGAGATCATGCAGCAGACGCCGGAGATCCCCGACATCTGCCAGTGGGCGATCTTCCTGCGCAACCACGACGAGCTGACGCTGGAGATGGTGACCAGCCGCGAGCGCGACTACATGTACCGCATGTACGCCGCCGACCGGCAGGCGCGGATCAACCTCGGCATCCGCCGCCGCCTCGCGCCGCTGATGGAGAACGACCCGGAGCGCATCAAGCTGATGAACAGCCTGCTGCTCTCCATGCCCGGCTCGCCGATCCTCTACTACGGCGACGAGCTCGGCATGGGCGACAACATCTACCTCGGCGATCGCAACGGCGTGCGCACGCCGATGCAATGGAGCCCGGACCGCAATGCCGGCTTCTCGAAGGCCGACCCGCAACGGCTCTACCTGCCGCCGATCATGGATCCGATCTACGGCTACGAAGCGGTCAACGTCGAGGCGCAGCAGCGCGACCCGAACAGCCTGCTCAACTGGACCAAGCGCATGCTCGCCATCCGCAAGACGAGCCACGCCTTCGGCCGCGGCAAGCTTTCCTTCCTCTCGCCCGGCAACCGCAAGGTGCTGGCCTACATCAGAGAGCTGAACGACGAGGCGATCCTGTGCGTCGGCAATCTCTCTCGCGCGGCGCAGCCCGTCGAATTGGATTTGAAAAAATATAAAGGACGAATACCGGTGGAACTGCTGGGCCGCACCTCGTTCCCGCCGATCGGCGACCTGCCGTACCTGCTCACCCTGCCGGCGCACGGCTTCTACTGGTTCCGCCTCGCGACCGACGCCAAGCCGCCTGACTGGCACACCGACCAGCTGGTGCCCGACGAGATGCCGCTGATGGTGCTGTTCGACGGCTGGACCAGCTTCTTCCGCGACAAGGTCGTGCCCTGGCGCATCCGCATGGCCGAGGAGCTGCGCGGCGAGCTGGAGGCGAAGGTGCTGCCGCGCTTCATCGAGAAGCAGCGCTGGTACGCGCAGAAGGGCGAGGCGGTGAAGCGCGCCGAGATCCGCGACCACGTCGTCTGGGACGTGGGCGGGGTCTCCTGGCTGCTGAATTTCATTTCGACCAACAATTCGCTGTACTTCCTGCCGCTCGCGTTCGGCTGGGAAGAGGACGAGGACCATATGCGCGCGCTGTCGGCCACCGCGATCGCGCGCGTCCGCCAGCAGGCGAACGTCGGCATCATCGCCGACGCGCTCGCCGACGAGTCGCTGCTGCGGCACATCGTCAAGTCGGTGGGCGAGGGCCGCACGCTGAAGACCGAGCAGGGCGAGCTGCGCTTCACGCCCAGCGCCTCGTTCGCGCAGATCGCCGGCAGCGAGGTGACGACGCTCATGCCGGGCGCGCTGCGCGCGCAGAGCACCAACACCTCGGTCGTGCTCGGCGATCGGCTGTTCCTCAAGGCCTACCGCCGGCTGCGCCCGGGCCTGCACCCCGAGCTCGAGGTCGGCCGCTATCTCACCGAGGTGGCGCGCTTCAAGCATTGCGTACCCCTCGCAGGTTCCGTGGAGTATTTCTCGAAGGAAAAAGAATCGATGACGGTCGCGCTGCTGCAGGCGTACGTGCCTAACCAGGGCGACGCCTGGAGCTATACCCTCGCCTACCTCGAGCGCTTCGCCGAGGGGAAACGCACCGACGACGGCCACGGCGGATTCCTCGCGCTGATGCAGACGCTCGCCACCCGCACCGCCGAGCTGCATCTCGCCTTCGCGGCAGCAAAGAACGACCCGGCGTTCACTCCCGAGCCGCTCACCACCGAGGACGTCGATGCCTGGCGCGCGCGGGTTCGCGAAGAAGCTTCCCAGACGATTGCACTTGTAGAAAACATCAAACCCCTGGGTCCGCAGATCATGTCCTTCATCGCTGCCTGCGCCGCGCCGAAGAAGCGCTCGCTGCGCACGCGGCACCACGGCGACTATCACCTCGGGCAGGTGCTGGTCTCCAACAACGATTTCCTGATCATCGATTTCGAGGGCGAGCCCTCGCGCCCGCTCGCCGAGGCGCGGCGCAAGCATTCGCCGCTGCGCGACGTGGCGGGGATGCTGCGCTCCTTCAGCTACGCGCGCGGCTCCGTCGAGATTCAGGAACAAGTACGGGAGCTGAGCGAATGGGAGAGGCAAACGCGCCAGGCGTTTGTCGATGCCTACGCGAAGGCGGCCGAAGGCAGCGGCCTCTACGAGAGTTTCGAAGACGTGCAGGGGCTGCTGCGCCTCGCCGAGATGGAGAAGGTGCTCTATGAGCTGCGCTACGAAAAGAACAATCGTCCCAACTGGCTGCACATTCCGCTGCAGGGCCTGACGG
Source organism: Betaproteobacteria bacterium SCGC AG-212-J23 (assembly GCA_001644455.1). Lineage (GTDB taxonomy): Bacteria > Pseudomonadota > Gammaproteobacteria > Burkholderiales > SG8-39 > SCGC-AG-212-J23. The sequence continues at coordinate 8,444 of LSTF01000067.1, read as the reverse complement.
CGCTGCTGCAAGGAGACTGACATGGAACGGATCGACGTGATGCTCGAGCCGCTGCGGGTGTTCCTGCACCAGGTCGGCGATCTCCTGCCGCGCGTCATCCTCGCGCTACTGGTGCTGGTGGCCGGCTACTTCATCGCCCGGCTGGCGAAGTTCGTGGTGGTGAAGGCGCTGCGCGCCGGCAACTTCCACGTGCTCTCCGATCGGGCCGGCATCGACGGCTTCCTGCGCGACGGCGGGGTGCGGGCCGACACCACCGAGATCCTCGGGATGCTCTTCTACTGGGTGGTGATCCTCGCCGCGCTGGTCATCGGCTTCAACGGCCTGGGCCTCAACTACATCACCGACCTGCTGGTGAAGGTGCTGCTGTTCGTGCCGCACGTCATGGTGGCGATGCTGATCCTCGCCTTCGGCGCCTACTTCGCGCGTTTCATCGGCGGCGCGGTCTGCGGCTACGCGAAGAAGCTGCGCCTGCAGGACGCCGAGCTGCTCGGGCACCTGGCGCAGTACGCGATCGTCACCTTCGTCGTGCTGATCGCACTCGACCAGGTGGCCATCGGCGGCGACATCATCCGCCAGACCTTCCTCATCGTCCTCGCCGGCGTGGTGTTCGCCCTGGCGCTCGCCTTCGGCCTGGGCGGCAAGGACTGGGCGGCGGAGCTGCTGGAGCGCTGGTGGCCCCGGAACAGAAAACCTTAAATCCATTCGGTGCCGAGATCACGCCTCAGGGCGTGCGCTTTCGCTTGTGGGCTCCGCAAGCGAAGCAGGTCGAATTGCGATTGCAAAAGGATTTTTTTCCGCTGGCCCGGAAAGAGGACGGCTGGTACGAGCTCGTGGAACCACGAGCGCAGGCAGGTGATCTATACAAGTTCCGCATCGACGGCGAGCAGCTCGTTCCCGATCCCGCGTCGCGCTTCCAGCCGCAGGACGTCGACGGGCCGAGCGAGGTGATCGATCCCGCGGCGTTTCGCTGGAACGAGGGCTGGCAGGGCCGGCCCTGGCGCGATGCGGTCCTCTACGAGCTGCACGTCGGCGCCTTCACGCCCGAGGGGACGTACGCTGGTGTCGTTCACAAACTGAATCATTTGAAGGAAATCGGAATCACCGCCATTGAACTGATGCCGCTCTCGGACTTCGCCGGGCGGCGCAACTGGGGCTACGACGGCGTTCTTCCCTACGCACCCGATAGCGCCTACGGGCGGCCCGACGACCTGAAGAGGCTGGTGCAGGCGGCGCACGACGCGGGGCTGATGATCTTTCTCGACGTGGTCTACAACCACTTCGGCCCGAAGGGCAACTACCTCCACGTCTACGCGCCGCAATTCTTTACCCAGCGCCACGAGACGCCGTGGGGCGCGGCGATCGACTTCGCGCAGCCCGCGGTGCGGCAGTATTTCGTGAACAACGTGCGCTACTGGCTCGAGGAATTCCGCTTCGACGGGCTGCGCTTCGATGCGGTGCATGCCATCCACGACGATTCGCCGCGGCACATCCTGGACGAAATCGCCGAAAGCGTTCGCGAGGGCAAGCACCTCGTGCTCGAGAACGACGCCAACCAGTCGCGCTTCATCGGCCCCGGCAAATACGACGCGCAGTGGAACGACGACTCGCACCACGGCTACCACGTGCTGGCCACCGGCGAGGACGACGGCTACTACGTCGCCTACGCCGACGCGCCGGCGAAGCATCTCGCGCGCTGCCTCGCCGAAGGCTTCGCCTACCAGGGCGAGACTTCGCCTTTCACCAAGGAGCCGCGCGGCGAGGCGAGCGCGCACCTGCCGCCGGCCTGCTTTGTCGATTTCCTGCAGAACCACGACCAGATCGGCAACCGCGCGATGGGGGAAAGGCTTCTGTCTTTGACCGAAGCCAGGAAACTCCGGGTCCTGTCCGCCATCCAGCTGCTCGCGCCTTCGCCGCCGCTGCTGTTCATGGGCGAGGAATGGGGTTGCCGCCAGCCGTTCCTCTTCTTCTGCGACTTCGACGGCGAGCTCGGCGAGGCGGTGCGCCACGGCCGGCGCGCGGAGTTCTCGCGCTTCGCGAGCTTCAAGGACCGGGTCCCCGATCCGCTCGCCGAGACCACCTTCCGCCGCTGCGTACTGCGCTGGAAGGATCGCGACACGGCCTGGCTCGCCCACTACAAGGAACTGTTGTCCCTGCGAAAGAGCGAAATCGTTCCGCTCGACTGCGGGCCGGGTCGCTACCGCATGCTCGGCGAGCGCGCCTTCGAGGTGAGCTGGGACGGCCTGAAGCTCGTCGCCAATTGCGGCGAGGACCCGGTCGCCGTTGACGCTCCTGCCCGGCAACCCCTTTGGTCGAACGGCGCACCCGGACAGCCATGGACCGCGAACTGGTGGAAGTAGCGCCGAGCTACGTCGACGTCTGGGGCCGCACCAAGGAGGTGGACCCCGAGACCCGGGCTGCGCTCGTCCGCGCCCTTGGCCCCCGCGCATCGGCCGGGAAGTTCTCTTTTTCGCCCGGCAAGTGCTACCAGCCTGAATTCCTCGAGCGCGGCCGTACGTGGGGCTTCGCGCTGCAGCTCTACGGTGTGCGCTCGGCGCGCAATTGGGGGATCGGCGATTTCGGCGACCTGCGCCGGGTGGTGGAGATCGCGGCGAAGCTCGGCGCCGGCATCGTCGGCCTGAATCCGCTGCATGCCACCGGCCTGAGCCCGTACAGCCCGTCGAGCCGCCACGCGCTGAATCCCCTCTACATTGAGCTCGAGGCCGCGGGGCCGAAGAAGCTGCGCGACACGGAACTGGTCGACTACCCGGCGGTGAGGAAGGCGAAGTACGCCGCTTTCGAATCGATTTTCAGAAAAATCTCTTTTTCAGAAAAACCGAAGCACGATTTTGCGTTGTTCGAGGCGTTGCGCGAGGCGCTCGGCGACGACTGGCGGCGCTGGCCCGAGGAGTACCGCAGCCCGGCATCGCCGGCGGTGAAGCGCTTCGCGGCAAGAAACGCGCGCCGGGTGAGCTTCCACGCCTGGCTGCAGGCGCTCGCGCGCAAGCAGCTCGACGCGGTCCAAGCGCGCGCGCTGAAGCTCGGCATGCCGGTCGGCCTGTACGTCGACCTCGCGCTCGGCGCGGACCGGGGCGGCGCCGAAGTCTGGTCCGACCCGCAGGCCTACGCGATGACGGTGTCCACCGGCGCGCCGCCCGACGAGTTCAATCCGCGCGGCCAGGACTGGGGGCTGCCGCCGTACTCGCCGCGCGCGCTGCGCGCGCGCCGCTTCCGGCCGTTCGGCGAGCTGCTGCGCGCCAACATGCCGCGCGGCGGCGCACTGCGCATCGATCACGTGATGGCATTGATGCGCCTGTACTGGATCCCGGTCGGCGCGAAAGCCGACCGCGGCGGCTACGTCAGCTACCCGCTGCGCGAGCTGGTCGCGGTGCTCGCCGAGGAGAGCCGCCGCAACCGCTGCATGGTGATCGGCGAGGACCTCGGCACGGTGCCGCCCGAAGTCCGCGAGGCGCTCTCCGCGGCCGGCGTGCTTTCCTATCGGCCGCTGCTTTTCGAGCGCACGCCGCCGGCGGAGTTTCCGCGCGACGCGCTGGTGTGCGTCAGCACCCACGACCTGCCGACCTGGCGAGGCTACTGGAGCGCCCGCGACCTCAAGCTGCGCGAGCGCGCCGGGCTCACCGTGGATGCAGACAAGGAGAAAAATCAGCGAAAAAAAGATCAAGCCGGTCTTGCGGCACTGCTTGCACGCGAGGGACTGGACACCTCGGTACGCTCGGCGCACGCCTTCATCGCCCGCACGCCGTCCAAGCTCGTCGTCGTGCAGCCGGAAGACGTCTTCGGCGCGCGGGAGCAGGCCAACCTGCCGGGCACGGTCGCGGAGCATCCCAACTGGCGCCGCAAGCTGCCGGTGCCGATCGAGGAGTGGGCCGCCGACGCGCGCGTCGCCGGGCTCCGGGAATTGTTCTCGCCGAAAAAAGCGATCGCCGATCCCGGCCGTATTCCGGTCGCCTCCTACCGGCTGCAGCTTCACAAGGACTTCGGCTTCCGTGCCGCCGCCGCGGTCGTTCCGTACCTCGCGCATCTCGGCATCAGCCATGTCTACACCTCGCCCTTCCTCAAGGCGCGGCCGGGAAGCATGCACGGCTACGACGTCGTCGACCCGAACGCGCTCAACCCGGAGATCGGCTCGGCGGCCGACTTCGAGAAGTTCATGCGCGCGCTCGAGCGCCACCGCCTGTCGCTGGTGCTCGACGTGGTGCCGAACCACATGGGCGTGCTCGGCGCGCACAACCTCTGGTGGCAGGACGTGCTCCGCCACGGCCGCCGCTCGCGCTACGCCAAGTTCTTCGACATCGACTGGCAGCGCGGCGGCAAGCTCCTCCTGCCGGTGCTCGGCCGCCACTACGGCGAGGCGCTGGAAGCCGGCGAGATCAGGATCGAAAAGAACCGCGTGCGGTATTTCGACCATGTCTTCCCATTGAACGGGAAGCCGCCTCGCAGTCGCGACCCCCTGGCCATTCACCGCGTTCTGGAGCGACAGCATTACCGGCTCGCCTACTGGCGCGTCGCTTCCGACGAGATCAATTACCGCCGTTTCTTCGAGATCACCGACCTCGCCGCGCTGCGCGCCGAGGATCCGGAGGTCTTCGCGGCCACGCACGCGCTGATCGCGCGCCTGGCGAAGCGAAGCGGCGTCGCCGGGGTGCGCGTCGACCATCCCGACGGCCTCGCCGACCCGCACGAGTATCTCGAGCGGCTGGGAAAGCTCTTCTCGCAGCCGTGGGTGCTGGTCGAGAAGATCCTCGCCCGGGAGGAGCAGCTGCCCGGCGACTGGCCGGCGCACGGCACGACCGGCTATCGCTTCGCCAACCTGCTCACCGGCCTGTTCGTCGATCGCGCCGCCGAGTCGCGCTTCGACCGCATCTACCAGAGCTTCACCGGCGACCGCCGCAGCTTCGAGGAGCATTCGCGCGACGGGCGGATCCTGATCATGGGCACGACGCTGTTCGCCGAGCTCTCGATGCTCGCCGACCGCCTGGCGCGCATCGCCCGCGGCAATCGCGCCACGCGCGATCACACCACCAGCGGGCTGCGCAAGGCGCTGCTCGAAATCGCCGCGCGCTTCCCGGTGTACCGGACGTATGTCAGCAAGCACGGCATCTCCGACGTCGACCGGCGCCACATCGAGCGCGCCGTGCGCGCCGCGAAGCGCGCCAGCCGCATCGCCGATCCGAGCGTGTTCGACTTCGTGCAGAGCGTGCTGACGCTCGACGCCGCGCCGCCGCGCGGGGCGCGTCGCCGGCGAATGCTGGAATTCGCCATGCGCTTCCAGCAGTTCACCGCGCCGGTCGTGGCCAAGGGCGACGAGGACACCGCGTTTTACCGGTATGGGCGGCTGGCGGCGCTGAACGAAGTCGGCAACCACCCGAGCGAATTCGGGATCTCGCTCAAGGCTTTCCACGCCGCCGCCGCGCATCGCGCGCGCCACCGGCCCTACGCCATGCTCGGCAGCTCGACGCACGACACCAAGCGTTCCGAGGACGTGCGCGCGCGCCTCGGGGTCCTCTCCGAGCTCGCCTCCGGCTGGAAGCTCGCGCTGCGGCGCTGGAGCAGGATGAACGATGGGCTGCGCGAGGGAGATGCGCCGTCGCGCGGCGACGAGTATCTCTATTACCAGATGCTGCTGGGAATCTGGCCGGCGAAGGACCTGCAGGAGCGGTTGAAGGCGGCGATGCTCAAGGCGGCGCGCGAGGCGAAGCTGCACTCGAGCTGGATCAATCCCGACCTCGAGTACGAAGCGGCGCTCGAGCGCTTCGTCGTCGGCTCGCTGAAGAACAAGGCTTTCCTCGAGGACGTGGATGAGACCGTGCGCACGCTCGCCCGCCTCGGCGAGCGGGTGAGCCTCTCCCAGACGCTCGTCAAGGTCGCCTCGCCGGGCGTGCCCGACTACTACCAGGGCACCGAGATCTGGGACTTCAGCCTCGTCGACCCCGATAACCGGCGGCCGGTCGACTACGGTTTGCGCCGGAGGCTGCTCACGCGGAACCAGCACCCGAAGCTGCGCATCATCCGCAAGGGCCTCGAGTTGCGGAAGGCGTTTCCCGCACTCTTCCACGGCGGCAGCTACGTGCCGCTCGACGGCGGCGAGCAGATCGTCGCCTTCGCCCTGCGCGCCGCGGGCAGAACGATGATCGCGGTCGCGCCGCGGCTGTTCGCGAAGATCGACGGTTGGGGCGGCGCGCGGTTGCCGGTGCCGGCCGGCTTTCCCGAGGCCTTCGAAAACGTCCTGACCGGACGCCGCGTGCGGGTGAAGGATGGGCATTTGCCGCTCGGGGAACTACTATCGGAGTTCCCCGTGGCGCTCCTCATCGATTCTTGACCCCGCCTTTTCACGCCGAGCACATCGGCAGCTTCCTCAGGCCGGCGGAGCTGCTCGCCGCCGGCGGGCGCGCCGCGCAGGACCGCTGCATCGTCGACGTGATCCGCTGGCAGGAAGGCCTCGGCCTGAAGGTCGTCACCGACGGCGAGTTCCGCCGCGAATCCTGGCGCCTCGGCTTCGTCTCGAAGGTCAGCGGCTTCGCCCGCGCGGACGCGGTCGGCAACGTCGACCTGCAGCGCGACGACGCCGGCAACGTGATGCGCATCGGTTCGGCGCCGGTAGCGGTGACGCGCATCCGGCGCACCGGGCCGATCGTGGCCGACGAAGTCGATTTCTCCCTGAAGCAGACGAAATGCGTGGTCAAGGCGACGCTGCCCGCGCCTTCCTATCTCCACTATCCGCGCGGCAAGGGCTGCGTCGACCCGGACGTCTATCCCGACCTCGATCAATTCTTCGACGACGTGGTGAAGGTGTACCTCGAGGAGCTGAAGGCGCTGCACGCCACGGGCGGGCGCTACCTGCAGATCGACGAGGTGGCGCAGACGTTGCTCTGCGACCAGGGGCTGCGCGATGCGGTGCGCGCGCGCGGCGACGATCCGGAGCGCCTGGTCGACCTGTACATCGACCTCATCAATCGCATCGTGCGCGAGCGGCCCTCGGGAATGACCGTCGGCGTGCACATGTGCCGCGGCAACGCGCACGGCAAGTGGGTCGGCTCGGGCGGCTACGAGCGGATCGCCGAGAAGAGCTTCTCCCGCCTCGAGGTGGATGCGTTCTTCCTCGAGTTCGACAGCGAGCGCGCCGGCGGCTTCGAGCCGTTGCGCTTCATCCCGAAGGGCAGGAAGGTGGTGATCGGCGCGGTGTCGACCAAGATCCCAGCGCTCGAGAGCAAGGACGAGCTGAAGCGCAAGATCGACGCCGCTGCGAAGTACGTGGCGATCGAAAACCTCTCGCTCAGCCCGCAGTGCGGCTTCGCCAGCCACCAGCACGGCAGCGGCCTGACGTTCGCGCAGCAGGAAGCGAAGCTGCGCCTCGTCGCCGAGACGGCAACGGAAATCTGGGGAACTACTTGAGCTGGTAGCTCGTCAGCTCGAGGTCGAAGTTGGCCTCGAGCGGCGTGCGCTCGCCGGAGGTGAGCCGGCTTTCGTACTTCACCGCGCGCTTCGCCGGGCTCGCGAACCAGACGGTCAGCGTGCGCCCGCCCTGCATGCGCTCGAGCTCCCTCGCGTCGCTGCTCACGCCCGCGGCCGCGCGCCAGGTTTGCTGGATGACCACCTTCGTCGCCGTGAAGCGGCCGGCGGGTACCTGCACCGTTTCTTCGCCGACGACCGAGCCCTTGGCGGTGCAGACGAACTGCGCGCGGCAGCCGGGATCGTTGTTCTCGATGTAGCCGAGCTCGCTCGGCAGCAGCATCTTCTCGAACTGCGGCAGGTAGGGCGAGAACACCGAGATGCCCTGCGGAATGAGGTAGCCACCCCGGGGGTGTCGCCGTGGCGAGGTGAAGCCGCCTTCCACCGAGACCTGCTCGACGATGAGCGTCGGCGACACCGACGCAACCTGGATGAACAGCGAGCGCGGCGGCTTCGGCGGATCGCTGATGCGGTAGGTCCAGTTGTCGCCGACCTGCGGCGGTTTCGGCGCCGCGAGGGTGCGCGCCGGTTTCGGCGCCGCGCGCCACTTCACCAGCTCGAGGTCGAAGTTCGCCTCCATCGGCGGCGAGTCGCCGAAGGTGAGCCGGCTCGTGTACTTCACCGCTCGGCGCGCTTCCGGCGCGTACCAGACGGTCACCACGCGCGCGCCGGCGTCGACGCCGCTGCCGGAGAACGCCGGGCGCCACGACTGCTCGATGACGATCTTGGTGGCGGTGAAGGTCCCCGCGGGGACGGTGACCTGCTCTTCGCCGGCGACGCGGCCGCTTGCGTCGCACAACACCGCACCGGTGCACGCCGGGTCGGCGATCTCGATGGGGCGCAGCAGCGCCGCCGGCGGGTGCCGGTCGAGCACCATGAGGTAGGGCGAGAAGACGCCGCCCGCTTGGGCGAGCATCTGCGCGCCGGCGGTGTGCCGCGTCGGCACCGATCGGCCGCCGGCGACGACCACCTGGTCG
>LSTF01000066.1 GCA_001644455.1 Betaproteobacteria bacterium SCGC AG-212-J23 | reverse complement strand
CACCATCAAGTCGCACCACAACGTCGGCGGCCTGCCGGAATCGCTGCACCTCAAGCTGCTCGAGCCGCTGCGCGAGCTCTTCAAGGACGAGGTGCGCGAGCTCGGCCTCGCGCTCGGCCTGCCGCGGGAAATGGTCTTCCGTCATCCATTTCCCGGCCCTGGCCTCGGGGTAAGGATCCTTGGAGAAATCAAGCCCGACTACGTGAAGCTGCTGCAGCGAGCAGACGATATCTTCATCCAGGAGCTGAAAAGCTCGGGGTGGTACGACAAGACCGGCCAGGCGTTCGCCGTGTTCCTGCCGGTGAAGTCGGTCGGCGTGATGGGGGACTACCGTACCTACGAATACGTCGTCGCGCTGCGCGCGGTGCAGACCACCGACTTCATGACCGCCGATTGGGCGCCGCTGCCGCACGAGCTGCTCGCCAAAGTGTCGAGCCGCATCATCAACGAGGTGCGCGGCATCAACCGCGTCACCTACGACATTTCCTCCAAGCCGCCCGCCACGATCGAGTGGGAGTAGGTCAGGCGACGTTTGCCGCGGCGGAGCGGTGCCACAAGGCCTCACGCCAGCGCCAGGCGATCGCGACGGTCGCGGCAAGGCCGAGCGCGGTATAGATGAAGTTAGTCGCCGCATAGCCGATCCACTCGATGAGCGGACCGGCCGCCACCAAGCCCAAGGGGAGTCCCCAGATCGCCAGCATGCGCACGCCCATCACCCGGCCACGCATCGCCTCGTCGGAGGAGCGCAGCATGATCGCGGCGAGCGGTGTCAGGCAGAAGCTCTGCATGAAGCCGGCGATGAAGAGCAGGGGCAGCCCGATCCAGAGGGTGGTCGCCTGGCCGAAGAGCAGGGTCGCGGCAAACCAGAGCCCGGCGCTCCAAAGCATGACGCGCGCGGCGCCGCGCGGAAGGCGGCCGGCGCCGACGAAGATCGAGCCGGCGAGCGCGCCGGACCAGTAGGAAGCCGCCAGGTAACCGAGGACGACTTGCCCTGCGCCGTAGACGTCCTTCGCGACGTAAGGGAGCAAGCCGAGCACGAACGGGTAGGCGAGGAGATTGACCAGGAACGCCATGGCAAACGTCGCGACGAGATCCGGCTTGTGCCAGGCATAGCGAAAGCCGTCCTTGAGATCGGCCCAAGGATGGGCGGACGCGACACGTGCCGCGGGGCCGGCGACGCCGAGCGTCAGGAGCACCGCCAGGATGTACAGCACCGTCACGATCACGTACGCCGCGCCCATGCCGATCAAGGCGACGCCGCCGGCGCCGGCGAGGGCGCCTGCAACGCGCGCGGTATCGGACGTCGTCCGCGAAAGGCCAAGCGCGCCCATCAGCATCTCCGAGCGCATGGTCTGGCCGACGAGGACGCTGCGCATCACCATGTCGGAAGGCCGGAGCAGGCCTGCGGTCGCCGCGATGGCGAAGACATGCCAGGGTTGCAGCGCATCGCTCAGGGTCAGCGCCGTCATCACCGCGGCGAGCAGTGCGTAGACGGAGCGCGTGATGCAGAGCACCGCCCGGTGGCCGATGCGGTCGCCAGCCAGGCCGAAGAACGGAGAGAAGAGCGACCCGAGCCATGCCAGCGCGGCCACCGCCGCCAGCTGAGTCACCGAGCCCGTGGCAGAGAGAACGTACCAGCCGAGGATCAGCGCCTCCATCTCGAACGCCCAGGACGTGAGCAGGTCCGCCGGCCACTGGAAGCGGAAGCTGCGCACCGCGAAAGGCGAGGGCATCTGCGACAATCGGAGGGGAATGAAGGATGAAGAGTACATGCGCCGCGCCCTGGAGCTTGCGAAACATGCCCAGTCCGAGGGCGAGGTACCGATCGGCGCGCTGGTGGTGCTGGAAGACAGGGTGATCGGTGAAGGATGGAACCGGCCGATCGCCGGCAACGACCCGACCGCGCATGCAGAGATCCAGGCGCTCCGTGCGGCCTCTTTCTCCGTAAAAAATTACCGGCTGACCGGCGCAACGCTGTTCGTCACGCTCGAACCTTGCGACATGTGCATCGGCGCCATGTTTCACGCGCGCATCGAGCGGGTGGTGTTCGGCGCCACCGATCCGAAGAAACTGGTGCTCAAAAACAACGTGAAGCTGGAAGGCGGCCTGCTGGCGAAGGAATGCGGCGCGCTGCTGTCTGGATTCTTCGCGGCCAAGCGATGATCCTGATCGACCTTGGCAAGCAGGAGCTAACGTTTCGAGGGAAGACCTATTCCGTTTCGACGGCGAAGAAGGGCGCCGGCGAGAAGAACGGCAGTTTCTGCACACCCCGCGGCCGGCACATCGTTCGCGCCAAGATCGGCGCCGGCCAGCCCTGGGGCACGGTTTTCGTCCGCCGGCGGCCGACCGGCGAGGTGTGGACGCCGGAGATGGATGCGAAATACCCCGGCCGCGACTGGATTTTGACCCGCATCCTGTGGCTTTCGGGCCGCGAACCGGGCAAAAACCGCCTTGGCGACGTCGACACCATGCGCCGCTACATCTACATCCACGGCTCGCCCGACCGCGCAGAGATGGGCAAGCCGGGATCGATCGGCTGTGTGCGCATGCACAACAAGGACATCGTCGAGCTTTTCGATCTCGTTCCGCCCTATACAGAAGTTGAGATTAAGGGCTGAGACGGGTATCGTCTTTTGCAATTCCCAGAGGAGCAAACCTAAATGGCGAAGCTGTCCATCAACGGCAAGACGTTCGACGTAGACGTCGACCCCAATCAACCGCTGCTGTGGGCGATCCGCGAGCAGGTCGGCCTCACCGGCACGAAATACGGCTGCGGCATCGCGCAGTGCGGCGCCTGCACCGTGCACATCGACGGCGCGCCGGTGCGCTCCTGCTCCTTCCCGGTGAGCGCGGCGGTCGGCAAGAAGATCACGACCATCGAAGGGCTCGCCGAAGGCGGCAAGCTGAACAAGGTGCAGGAGGCCTGGCTGCGGCACGACGTGCCGCAATGCGGCTACTGCCAGTCGGGCATGATCATGGCGGTGACGGCGCTCCTCAAGGAGAAGCCCAAGCCCACCGACGCGGACATCAATGCCGCGATCACGAACATCTGCCGCTGCGGCACTTTCCAGCAGGTGCGCGAAGCGATCCACTCCATCTCGAAGCAGTCGGCCTGAAGGAGACCTTCATGAAAATGACCCGTCGCTCCTTCATCGTCTCGTCCGCCGCCGCCACCGGCGGCCTCGCCCTCGGCTTCCGCCTGCCGTTCGGCGGCCCGGAAGTGGTCCGCGCCGCGGACGGCTCGCCCGAGATCAACGCCTGGGTGGTGATCCAGCCAAACGACACCGTGGTGATCCGCTGCGTCCGCTCCGAGATGGGGCAGGGCACGATCACCGGCCTCGCGCAGATGGTCGCCGAGGAGCTCGAGTGCGACTGGAAGAAGGTGAAATACGAGTATCCGACCCCGGGCGAGAGCGTGAAGCGCAAGCGCCCGTGGGGCGATTTCTCCACCGGCGGCAGCCGCGGCATTCGCACCTCGCACGACTACGTGCGGCAGGGCGGCGCGGCGGCGCGCGTCATGCTCGTCCAGGCTGCGGCCAACGAGTGGAAAGTACCGGTTTCGGAATGCGTGGCCGCGAACAGCGTCATCACGCACAAGCCCACGGGGCGCAAGACGACCTACGGCAAAGTCGCCGAAGCGGCGGCCCGCCTCGAGCAGCCCAAGAACGTCACGCTGAAGGACCCGAAGGACTGGAAGCTGATCGGCAAGCCGATCAAGCGCCTGGACACGGCCGACAAGGTGAACGGCCGCCAGGTCTACGGTTTCGACCTGAAGCTGCCCGGCATGGTGAACGCGGCGATCAAGGAATCGCCGGTGTTCGGCGGCAAGGTGAAGAGCTTCGACGCTGCGGCGGTGAGCAGCATGCGCGGCGTGAAGAAGGTCATGCAGGTCGGCGACACCGCGGTGGCGGTGGTGGCCGATCACTGGTGGAACGCGAAGACCGCGCTCGAAAAACTGCCGATCGTCTGGGACGAAGGCCCGAACGCCAAGGTCTCGAGCGAGAGCATCGCCGAGATGCTGAAGGCCGGCCTCGACGCCGAGCAGGGCTTCGTCGGCAACCAGGCGGGCAACGCCAAGCAGGCCCTGGCGGGCGCTGCGAAGAAGGTCGAGGCGGTCTACTCGTACCCGTACCAGAACCACGTCTGCATGGAGCCGATGAACGCCACGGCGCGCTACACGGCCGACAAGTGCGAGGTGTGGGTGCCGACGCAGGACGGCGAGGCATCGTTCGCCGCCGTGCTCGCGGCCTCCGGCCTGCCGGCGGACAAGTGCGATGTGTACAAGATCAACCTCGGCGGCGGCTTCGGCCGGCGCGGCGCGTTCCAGGACTACGTCACCCAGGCGGTGATGATCGCCAAGGAGATGCCCGGCACGCCGGTGAAGCTCCTCTGGTCGCGCGAGGAAGACATGGTGCAGGGCCGCTATCACCCGGTCATGCAGTGCAAGATGGTGGGCGGCTTCGACGCGAACAACAACCTCACCAGCCTGCACATGCGCCTCTCGGGGCAGTCGATCCTCGCCTCGGTACGGCCGGCGATCGTCGAGCAGCAGAAGGGCCGCGATCCACTGACGTTCCAGGGCGTGTTCGACTCCGGCGAGCATTCCTTCGGCTACACCATGCCGAACCTGCTCATCGACCACGCGATGCGCAACCCGCACGTGCCGCCGGGCTTCTGGCGCGGCGTCAACATCAACCAGAACGCGGTGTTCATCGAGTCGTTCATGGACGAGCTCGCCGAGGCGGCAGGCAAGGATCCGGTCGCGTTCCGCCTGCAGTTCATGAAGGAGCACCCGCGTAACGCGAAGGTGCTCCAGGCCGTGGCGGACAAGATCGGCTGGACCAAGCCCGCGCCGAAGGGGCGCTTCCGCGGCGTCGCGCAGATGAAGGCCTTCAACAGCTTCGTCGCCGCGGCGGCCGAGATCTCGGTCCAGGACGGCGGCAAGAAGGTGAAGGTGCATCGCATCGTCGCCGCGACCGATCCGGGCTATGCCGTGAACCCGGCGCAGATCGAGCGCCAGGTGTCGGGATCGTTCGTCTACGGCCTGTCGGCGCTCTTCATGCAGGAGTGCACGGTGAAGGACGGTCGTATCGTCGAGACCAACTTCCACCAGTACGACTCGATGCGCATCGCGCAGATGCCGCGCGTCGAGACGATCATCGTCCAGGGTGGCGGCGACACCTGGGGCGGCATCGGCGAGCCGACGATCTGCGTCGCCGCGCCCGCGGTGCTGAACGCGTACTACAAGGCGACGGGCAAGCGCATCCGCTCGGTGCCGCTGAAGAACCATGGGATCACGATGGTGTGAAGCTGTTGTCGCCGTCTTCCTGACGACTGCGGCTTTTGCTGGTGATCCGGAAAAAGGCAGAGCCATCGTTGCCAACCGACAAGTTGGCCTCTGCCTTCTCTGCCATAGCGGTCCGTTCCCGGAGGAGCGGTTCCAGGGCAACCTGGCGCCGGATCTCCGGGGCGTCGGGGCGCGCATGAGCGAGGACCAGCTCCGCCAGCGGCTCGTCGATCCGGCGCGGTTCAACCCGAAAACGATCATGCCGGCGTATGCCAGGAATGAAGGATTGACGCGCGTCGCGCCCTCGCTGCAGGGCAGGACGCTGCTCGGCAACGAGCAGATCGAGGACGTCGTCGCCTACCTGGCAACTTTGAAATGACGACACGCCGCGGGTTCTTACTGGCTTTGGGGTCGATTGCAGCGGGCGACGCGCTCGCTCAGCTCCCACCCAACATCGCCGCATTACGCCAGGCGGCGCTCGACGAGGGCGTGCGCAAGGTGACCGGCGGCGCGCAGGTGCGTCCCGGCAAGGTGAAGCTCGACATCCCGCCGCTGATCGACAACGGCAACACCGTGCCGCTGACCGTGACGGTGGAAAGCCCGATGACCGAGGCGGACCACGTCAAGGCGATCCACGTCTTCACCGAGAAGAACCCGCAGCCGTTCGTCATCGGCGCCCACCTCGGGCCGCGAGCGGGCCGGGCGAAGCTCGCGACGCGCGCGCGCATCGCCGACACCGGCAAGGTGATCGCCATCGCCGAGATGTCCGACGGCTCGTTCTGGTCGGACACCGTCTCGGTAGTAGTCACGCTCTCGGCATGCCTCGAGGACGGGCTGATCTGATGGCCGCGCGCGTCGTGGTCAATGTGCCCGCCACCGCCAAGCGCGGCGAGGTGATCGAGATCCGCACGCTCGCCGGCCACGAGATGGAGACCGGCTTCCGCCGCACCGACCGCGGCGTGTTGATCCCGCGCGACATCATCACCCGCTTCGTCTGCACCTACAACGGAGTGGAAGTGTTCAGCGCCGACCTGCATCCGGCGATGGCCGCCAATCCCTTGATCTCGTTCACGACCATCGCCACCGAGAGCGGCACGCTCGAGTTCAAGTGGACCGGCGACAACGGCTATTCGGCGACGCAGTCGGCGGCGATCAACGTCACTTGAGGATCGCGCTCGCGATTCTCGCCTTCCTGCTGCTCACGGCGGAAATCCCGCTCGCCGAACGACGTTCCGGCTACGAGTTCATGGGACGCGAGACGCGCGCGATGCAGGACGACGACACCACGAACCCGGCGCTGCTCTGGGTGCTGGACGGCGAGGCGCTCTTCAAGTCGAACTGCTCGAGCTGCCACGCCGACCTGAAGGGCGTCGCCGCGCGGTATCCGAAAGCCGGCGTGAGCCTCGATCAAAAGATCAACCACGCTCTGAAGTCGAAGTTCGCTTACGAGAGCCGTGAGCTGCTGGCCCTCACCGCCTACGTCGCGAAGCAATCCAAGGGCATGCCCATCGAGATGGAATGGAACGAGGCCAACCGGCCGTTCCTCGAGCGGGGCAGGGCGACGTTCTTCCGCCGCCAGGGCCAGCTCAACCTCGCCTGCGCGCAGTGCCACGACGACAACTGGGGCAAGCAGCTCGCCGGCAGCGTCATCCCGCAGGCGCATCCCACCGGGTATCCGATCTACCGCCTGGAATGGCAGGGCCTCGGCTCGGTGCAGCGCCGCTTCCGCAATTGCCTGATCGGCGTGCGCGCCGAGCCCTATGCGTATGGCGCGCCGGAATACGTCGAGCTGGAGATGTACCTGATGTGGCGGGCGAGGGGGATGAAGCTGGAAACGCCCGCCGTTCGTCCCTAGAACAGCTTCGCGATCTTCTCCCGGTCGGGCGCGAGGATCACGGCCCTCTCGCAGACGATGCCGGTGATCAGCTCCGCCGGCGTCACGTCGAATGCGGGATTGCGCACCGAGATGCCGTCGGGCGCCCATCTCACGCCGCGGTAGCCCGTGACTTCGGCGGCCGGACGCTCCTCGATCGGAATTTGCTTTCCGGAGGAAATTTTCAAGTCGAAGGTCGAACGCGGCGCGACAACGTAGAAGGGGATGCCGTGGCGCTTCGCCAGCACCGCCAGCGTGTAGGTGCCGATCTTGTTCGCCACGTCGCCGTTGGCGGCGATGCGGTCGGCGCCGACGATCACCACATCGACCTCGCCGCGGCTCATCAGGTGGCCGGCCATGTTGTCGGTGATGAGCGTGCAGGGGATGCCTTCCTGCACCAGCTCCCACGCGGTGAGGCGTGCACCCTGCAAGTACGGCCGGGTTTCATTGGCGATGACGCTGATGCGCTTGTTTTTCGAAGCCCTGATAACCCCAAGCGCGGTGCCGTAACCGGCAGTCGCCAGGGCGCCGGTGTTGCAATGGGTCATGACGCGGGCACGCTCGGGAATCAGCGTGGCGCCAAGCTCGCCCATCGCGCGGTTGCCGGCAAGGTCCTCGTCGAAGATCGCCCTGGCCTCGTTTTCGAGATCCTTGGCCTTCTTCATCCGCTCGAGCGCCCAGAACAAGTTGACTGCCGTGGGGCGACTCTTCGCCAACACCGCATAGGCCTTTGAACTGCCCTTGGAAAGAACAACTCCAAAAGCCGCAGCGCACCCAATTGCCGGCGCGCCGCGCACCACCATGTCCTTGATGGCCTTCGCGACCTGCTCGGCAGTCTGGCAGGCGACGTACTTCTTCTTTCCGGGGAGAAGCCGCTGGTCGAGCAGCTCGAGGCGCTTGCCGGTCCAGCGGATCGGCTCGACTTTCAAACGACGCGCTCGTTGCCGCCGTCGACGGGAACCTGCGCTGCGGTGGTCTTGGCGAAGAGCGCGCCGCACATTTCGGCGGCGAGCTCCGCCACGTCCTTCGAGGAGACCTCGGTCTTGAGCAGGTTCTTCTTCTTGTACTGCTCAACGGTGAGGTTGTAGGCCTTGGCCCGGGCGGCGAGCAGCTCCTCGGTCCACAAGCCGGTGTCGTAGACCGCGTCCGGGTGCAGCGAATTGATGCGGATGCCGTCCTTCGCCCACTCCAGCGCCACGACGCGCGCGAGCTGATTGAGCGCTGCCTTGGAAGCGGAATAGGCCGCGGCGCCCGGCCCCGGCGCCTCGACGTTGCGCGAGCCGATGACGACGATCCGCCCGCCGCGCGGCGCGAGGCGAAGCAGGGGATGGCAGAGCTGCATCAGGCGCAGATGCGTTTCGACGTTGACGTTCATCGTCTGCTGCCAGGTCGCGACGCTGATGTCCTGCACCGGCTGCGATGACGGGAACATGCCTGCGTTCAGCACCAGCATGTCCACCCCGCCGAAGCGCGACACCGCTTCGTCGAGCGCCTTTTCGGTCGCGGCGGCGTCGGTCAGGTCGCAGGTCACGCCGAGGAAGTCCGGGCGCTTCCATTGGCCGGCGATCGCCGGGTTGCGGTCGAGGCCGACCACCGCGGCGCCGCGCTTCAGGAACGCCTCCGCCGCCGCCTTGCCGATGCCCGAGGCCGCGCCGGTGACGATCACCACTTCGCCGGCGAACGCCGGCGCCGCGCCCGCCTTGCGCAGCTTCGCCTGCTCCAGGTCCCAGTATTCGATGTCGAAGGTGTGCTGCTGGTCGAGCGCGCGCCAGCCGCCGAGCGCCTCGGCGCGCAGGATGACGTCGATGGTGTGGTCGTAGAGCTCCTCGACGATTGCCGTGTCTTTGGCGGTCCTGCCCGCGGCGACGAAGCCGAGCGCCGGGTCGAGCGCCATGCGCGGCGCCGCGTCGAGCATGGTCTTCTTCTCCTTCGCCTTGGCGGCGAGGCGCTGGAAGTATTCCTGGTATCTCTTCGCGTAGTCGCCCACGTCGCGGCCGAGCATCGGGAAGGGCTTGGTGCGGATCACGTGGTCGGGCGTGGCCGGCCCTTGCTGCGAAAGTTTCTCCAGGTCGCGCCGCTGGGCGAAGCCTACGAACTTCTCACCCGAATTCGTCTTCAGGACCATCGGCATCCCCGCCTGGTCAGAGATCGCGCGTCTGAGGCTCGCAATCTCCTGTCGATCCGGGCGCGTTCCGCTTCCAGACAAATCGACCCGCCAGGCCTTCTTTTTCTCGAGGTACTGCTCGGCCATGCCGACCAGCTCGATCATCCGTTCGTAGGACTCGCGAGCATCCTTTCCCCAGCTGAAGATGCCGTGCGAGAGCAGCACCATGCCGATGCAGCCCTTCTTTGCCTGCTTCGGGAATTCGCGCGCGCAGAACGCGGCGAGGTCGAAGCCGGCCATGATGTAGGGAATGATGACGACGCGATCGCCGTAGATCTCGCGGATCCGCTCTTCGCCCTGCGGTGCGTTCGACACCGACAGCACGGCGTCGGCATGCGTGTGGTCGACGTAGGGGTAGGGGAGGATGGCGTGCAGGATGGTCTCGACCGACGGCGCGGGCGCGCCCGCTTTCAGCATGTGCGTGGCGAGCTCGTTCACCATCTGCGGGTCGGAGAGCTTCGGCAGCTTGGCGAGCCGCTGCACGTAGGAGAGCGTCACCGGCGTGAAGCCGGCCGGCTCGATCGTTTCCAGGTCCCAGCCGCTGCCCTTCACGTAGAGGACGTCCTGCTCCTCGCCGAACAGATCCTTCTCGCGCAGCTTGACCGAGGTGTTGCCGCCGCCGTGCAGGACGAGCGACTTGTCGCGGCCGAGGAGGCGCGAGGTGTAGACGCGCAACCCGAGCGGGCCGTCCTTCTCGAACTTCGCCGCTTCCGCGTCGCTCCAGAGACTCTTCATGCGGCAATTATAAATTCGTGGTGCACCGTCTCGCCGTCGGCGCCGGAAGAATCGAAGCTGCGCTCGGCGTAGCGCACGCGCCCCTCCGCGGATTTCAGCAGCACGGTCGAGCAGCGCGTCCCATAAGTGGCGTTGACGATGCGCGCCGGTGCGAGGACGGAGAAGAGAGCCTCCATGGCAGGGGCTGGATCGAGCGCAACCGTGAAGCGTTCCTTGTGCGGGGTGACGTCGGCCGAGTCGAGGAGGAGGTTGCCTAAACCGTAGATGCCAGGCTCCAGGCGCCGCGGCGCGCCGTCGCGGTTCGAGACCGACCAGAGAGCCTCGCCGTCGGTCACGAGCAGGCTGAAGCCGCTGTACAAGGTGTTTTTCAAGGTTTCAACGTAGGTGGAAGGCTTTTCTCGGCCAGCCAGGAAGCGCGTCACCAGAGCCCCGCGGGATTCGATGGCACGCGGCTCCTGCCCGCCGCGGTAGTTGGTCACCGCGGCGAAGCGGCCTGAGCGCGAGACGCCCATCCAGGTTCCCTTCGCCTCGAGGTCGCGCCCGGCGAGGAGGCCGGGCTGGTCAGGCCAGAACGCGGCGGGGCTCGCCGCCCGGCCGTGGAACTCGTCGCGGTTCGCGGCGACGATCAGCGGAAAGTCGCGATGCGCCTGCCAGGCGAGCAGGATCAGGCAGATACGAAGCGCTCCAGCCTGCGGTTCGGCGCGACCGCGGGACCCTCGGTCGCCATCACGGCTTCGAAGGCGGTCTCGTCCTTCACGCCCTCGTAGACTTCCATGTATGTCGTCGGGTCGTCGCGGCGCCGCATCCAGCGCCCCTGTACGCCGAATTGCTGCTGGATTTTTTCAAATAATTCATTGATCCGGGAGCGAGCAACGAGCACGGCTTGAGGGTCGAGCTTGTAGTAGACGTAGTAGTTCAAACCGGCGCGACCACGAGCAGCTCGCCGCGCGCGGCGTCGACGACGGTGCCGCCGTTGAATTCCTCGCCCGGCTGCGCGGCGCCTTGCATTTGCACCATGCGGCGCTTCACCTGGCCGCGGTACTGCGCGCGGGCAACGATCTCCTGGCCGGGATAGCAGCCTTTCTGGAAGTCGACGCCGCCCAGCTTCTCCAGGTTCACCATCTGCGGCACGAACTTGTCCTGGGTGGCGCTGCTGATGAACGGCCGGCCGGCGCGGATCTCGCGGAGGATCCAGTCTTCCTCGGTCGCATTGGGTTGCTCGGAAATGGCCGGCCCGAGCTGGATGTACCGCCGCTCGCCCACACGCACGGTGACGACGCCATCCTTCCAGACGACCTCGGGTTGCTGGAAATCCGCATCCCAGAGGCCATCCTGCACCCAGGCGGCGCTCTCGTCGGCGAGCTTCACCTTCGAGCGCAGCACGAACATGCCGAGGCGCTTCGCTACGGCGGGGGCGATATCGCGCGCGAGCTGCAGGAGGAATCCCTGCGGCGCGGGAATCACGAGGAAACTGGCGAGCAGGCGGCCCTGCGCCGAGCACCAGCCGGCAAGGGCGGCACGATCCGGCGCGAGGCCCTGGACGTCGTTGGTGAGCTGCGCGTGCAAAAAAGCACGCGCGTCTTCACCGGTCACCGAAAGCAAGCCGTAACGGCCGAGGCGGGCGCGCTGCATCGTAAAATGGGATTTTACCCGCCGGCCACTTCTGAAGACCCTACTCAAGCTCGTGCTTCTCCTGCTGCTCGCCGCGGCGGGCTACGGCGCGTGGTACGTCTATTCGCCGCTCGAGGTGCGCACGCTTCCGGTGGAGGTCGAGATTCCCCGCGGCGCGGGCTTGCGCACGGCGCTCGCGGTCCTGGAAAAGGCGGGCGTCACGCCGCACCGGCGCGAGTTCGAGCTGCTCGCCCGAGGCCTCGGCAAAACCCGAGACATCAAGGCCGGCAACTACCAGCTCACCGAGCGGCCGACGCCGCTCGCACTGCTCGAGAAGCTCACGCGCGGCGACGTCACGCAGGCGGAGCTGCGCCTCATCGAGGGCTACACCTTCGGCCAGTTTCGCGCCCTGCTGAATTCGAGCCCCGACCTGCGCCACGACACCGCCGCCATGGACGATGCGCAGGTCCTCGCGGCGCTGAAGGCGCCCGAGCCGCATCCCGAAGGCCTGTTTTTCCCCGATACCTATCTCTTTGCCCGCGGCTCGAGCGACGTCGCGGTGCTTCGCCGGGCCTACCTCGCCATGCAGCGCCACCTGAAGGCCGAATGGGATGCCCGCGAGGAGGGCGTGCCGTACCGCACGCCCTACGAGGCGCTGATCATGGCCTCGATCATCGAAAAGGAGACCGGTCTCGCCGCCGAGCGCGACCTGATCGCCGGCGCTCTGGTGAACCGGCTGCGCATCGGCATGCGGCTGCAGGTCGATCCGACCATCATCTACGGCCTCGGCGAGTCGTTCGACGGCAACCTGAAGAAGCGGCACCTGCTCGAGGACGGGCCCTACAACACCTATACGCGGGCCGGCCTGCCGCCCAGCCCGATCGCCATGCCCGGATTCGCCTCGCTGCGCGCCGCGCTGCACCCGGCGAAGACCGACGCGCTCTACTATGTGTCGCGCGGCGACGGCTCGAGCCACTTCTCGCGCAACATCGGCGAGCACAACCGCGCGGTCACCAAATACCAGCTGAAGCGATGAGCCGCGGAAAATTCGTCACGGTCGAAGGCGTCGACGGCGCCGGCAAGTCGACGCACCTACAGTTCATCGCCGACTCGCTCTCGGCGAGCGGCCGCCGCGTGGTCGTCACGCGCGAGCCCGGCGGCACCGATCTCGCCGAGCAGGTCCGCGCGATCGTCCTCAAGGAAAAGCTCGAGCCCGTGATCGGCACGCTCCTCATCTTCGCTGGGCGCGCCGACCACATCTCGCGCGTCATCGAGCCGGCGCTCGCCGCCGGCAGCGCGGTGGTGTGCGACCGGTTCATCGATGCGACGCATGCGTACCAGGGAGCGGGGGAGGGGGTGCCCCGCGAGCTGATCGATCGGCTGATGAAGGACGCCTGCCACGGCCTCGCCCCCGACCGCACGCTGATCTTCGACGTGCCCTACGAGGTGGCCAGCCAGCGCCTCGCCGCTTCGGGCAAGAAACTCGACCGCTTCGAGCGCGAAGAGCGCGCCTTCTTCGAGCGCGTGCGCAACACTTACCTGGCGATCGCCAAGGCCGAGCCGAAGCGGGTGCGCCTCATCGACGCTTCCGACGATCCTGCGACCATCCGCAAGGCGATTGCACGAGAATTGGCGGGGCTGTGATGCATCCCTGGAACGAGCCGATTCTCGAATCCGTCCGCAAGCGAATGGAGCGGCTGCCGCACGCCCTTTTGATCCACGGCGTGCGCGGCGTCGGCAAACTGGCGCTCGCCGAGCGGATTGCGCAGCTGCTGCTTTGTGAATCAGAAAAGAAACCCTGCGGCACCTGCGCGGGCTGCCGCTGGTATCTCGCCGGAACGCATCCTGACTTCCGCCGCATCGAGCCCGAGGCCCTCGCCAAGGAGCCGCCGCCGGCCGAGGAAGGCGCCGAAGACGCGCCGGCAGCGAAGCGCGGCAAGCCCAGCATCGAGATCAAAGTCGACCAGATCCGTGGCCTGGAGGACTTCCTGAACGTGGGTTCGCACCGCGGAAAACTCAGGGTCGCGCTGGTTCACCCGGCCGAGGACATGAACGAGGTCTCGGCCAACGCGCTTCTCAAGGGTCTCGAAGAACCGCCAGCCGGGGCCATCTTCCTATTGGTGTCTCATCGCCCGGCCCGGCTCCTGCCGACCATCCGCAGCCGCTGCGTCTCGCTTCCGGTGCCTTTGCCGTCTCGGGAAGTCGCCCAGGGCTGGCTGGAGGCCCAGAAGGTCAAGGATTCGGCCCGCTGGCTGGCCTACGCTGGCGGCGCGCCGCTTCGGGCCCTGGACTATGCCGCCGATGCAGCCACCTTCGAGCGGCTCCTGAAATCCCCGAGCCCGACCGACGACCGGGACGACCTCGAGCCCCTGGTCGACGCCCTTCAGAAGATCTCGCTGGACCGTGCGCTGGTGGCCTTCGGTCTGCCGGCGAAGTACGGCGCCTCGAGCGCCAAATCCAAGGACGCCCTTGCCTGGCTGACGTATGCGCGGAGGCTTGGGGAAGAGCGGCTCCTGTGCCGCCATCCGCTCAGCCCAAGGTTGTTCTCAGGGGATCTGCTGGCGGGAATGCCGAAGGGCTAGGGCAG
>LSTF01000065.1 GCA_001644455.1 Betaproteobacteria bacterium SCGC AG-212-J23 | reverse complement strand
TCATGAAAGCATTCTATAAAGGTTCACCAGCATCCCGGCGGTGGCGCCCCAGATGCGGCGCTCGCCGTACTGCATCACCCAGAAGCCCACCGTGCGGCCGGCGAGCTCGCGCGTCTCGCGCTGGTGGTTGGCCGGATCGAGCAGGAAGGCGAGCGGCACCTCGAACACCGCGTCCACCTCGCGGCTGTCGGGGACCAGCTCGAGCGGCGGCGCGACCAGGCCGACCACCGGCGTCACGCGATAGCCGGTGCGCGTCAGGTACTCGGGCATGCGCGCGAGCACCTCGACGCGCGCCGGCGGCAGGCCGATCTCCTCCTGCGTCTCGCGCAGCGCGGTGAACTCCGGCGTCGCGTCGCTCGGCTCGGCGCGCCCGCCAGGAAAGCTCACCTGCCCGGAATGCGCCCGCAGGTTGGCGGTGCGCTGCGTGAAAAGCACCGTCAGCGCGTCGTGGGTGACGATCGGTACCAGCACCGACGCCGGCGTCACTGCTGCCGCGAGGCGACCCGCGTCGTCGTCGCCGTAGATCGAGGAAGCCGGTGGCGGCCGCCGCTGCAGCCGCTCCCGCAACTCGGCGACGCTGGCGATCAGGGGATCAGGACGACCGATCCGGTCGTCTGCCGTCCCTCCAGGTCGCGGTGCGCCTGCGCCGCGTCGGCGAGCTTGTACTTCTTGGTGGTCTCGATCTTGACCTTGCCGGACTTCACCACGTTGAAGAGATCGGTCGAGCGCTTGACCAGGTCGGCGCGGCTGGCGATGTAGGTCGCGAGCGTCGGCCGCGTGACGTAGAGCGAGCCTTTGCTGGCGAGGATGCCGAGGTTCTGCGGCGGCACCGGGCCGGAGGCGTTGCCGAACGAGGCCATCAGGCCGCGCGGCTGCAGGCAGTCGAGCGAGCCGTCCCAGGTCGTCTTGCCGACGGCGTCGTACACCACCGGCAGCTTCTTGCCCTTGGTGATCTCCTTCACCTTCTCGACGAAATTCTCGGTCGAGTAGTTGATGACGTGCTTGTAGCCGTGCGCCTTGGCGAGCTTCGCCTTCTCGTCCGAGCCGACCGTGCCGATGGTGACGGCGCCGAGCTTCTTCAGCCACTGGCCGGCGATCAGGCCGACGCCGCCCGCGGCGGCGTGCCAGAGGACCGTGTCGCCCTTTTTCACCTTGTAGGTGGAATGGATCAGGTAGTGCACCGTCATCCCCTTCAGCATCATCGACGCCGCCTGCTCGTCGCTGATGCCCTTCGGGATCTTCACCATGCGGTCGGCCGGAACGACGCGCATTTCGCAATACGAGCCCGGCAGGCCGGTGTAGGCGATGCGATCGCCCTTCTTCAGGTCCTTGACCTTCGGGCCGACGGCGTCGACCACGCCCGCCGCCTCGTTGCCGGCAATGCCCGGCAGCTGCATCGGGTACAGGCCCGAGCGCTGGTAGACGTCGACGAAATTGACGCCGATCGCGGTGTGGCGGATCCGCACCTGGCCTTCGCCGGGCTCGCCGACCGGTACGTCCTCGTATTGGAGGACCTCGGGTCCTCCCTGCTTGTGATAACGGACTGCCTTGGCCATTGCTTTCTCCTGATTTTTCGGCGTTTCGTAAGAGGCTATTTCTTGGGCTGCATAGCCTGAAGCGCCGCCTTCTGCACTTCAAGCCCCTGGATCGCGAATTTCACCATATTGAGGTTCATGCTGAGCCATCCCTCGACCGAGCGCAGCTCGACGATGCGCTTCTCCACCTCCTTCGGGTCGAGGGTCGGCATCGCCAGGCCGGGCATGGGCACGCCGAGCGGCCCCCAGAGGCTGCGGAACATCTCGAACGGGTCCTGGGGCGTCTTCTCGTCAGGCATAGGCTCTCTCCTCGGGCGGCCCGAAGAACTCGCGCACCTCGGTCTCGCGCGCCATCGTGTCCTGGTAGCCGAGGTCGATCAGCGCGCGGCAGAACGATTCCTCGAACAGCAGGTAGCTCGCGAGGTTCGATCCCGAGCGGTTGAGGGCGCCGGTCGGCCGCAGGATGAAGCGCACCGTCGCCGGCAGCTCGTGGATGAAGCGCGCGGCGATGCGCTCGAGCGGCTGCGACGGCGTGATGAACAGCACCTTGACCGGGCGCAGCTGCAGCGCCGAGTCGCTCATCTTGTCCGGCGGGATCAGCTTCACCGTGCGGTTGATGCGCTCCAGCCGCTCGATGTCGACCATCAGGCTGTCGAGGAAGATGCTGTTCAGCGCGTGGCCGGCGATCTGCGCAAGCGACGGATACACGTTGGAGCGCGCGCGCGCCGAGTCCTGCGTCTGGCGGCCGGTGCCGACGATCAGCACGCGGTCGGCGCCGAGGTGCAGCGCCGGGCTGACCGGCGCGATCTGGCGCATCGAGCCGTCGCCGAAATACTCGCGGTGCACCTTCACCGCCGGGAAGATGAACGGCAGCGCCGCCGAGGCGAGCAGGAGGTCGAGCTTGAGCGGCACCGCGGCGCCGATGCGCTGGTTGCGTTCCCAACCCTCGAGGCCGCTGCCGCCCTGGAAGAACGACACGCTCTGGCCGGTGGTGTAGCCCGAGGCGGTGACGCAGACCGCGTACAGCGCGCCCGAGTCGATGTGGGTCTGGATCCGGCCGAAATCGAGGTTGCGCTCGAGCATGTCGCGCAACGGCGCGTTGTCGAGCAGCGAGATCGGGTTGCGGCGCGAGATCAGCATCACCGCCGAGAGCCAGCGCGCCCCGGCGCGCATCACGTGCCAGGCGTCGGTGCGGTAGATCTGCTCGCAGCGCATGTTCTCCCACACCTCGAGCAGGCTGCCGACGCCGCGCGAGAAGTTGTCGGCGAACACCGCCAGCGTCGCCGCGTTGATCGCGCCGGCGGAAGTGCCGCACACGATCGGGAAGGGATTCTTCACCGGGTTGCCGAGCAGATCGCGCACCGCCTTCACCACGCCGACCTGGTAGGCGGCGCGCGCGCCGCCGCCCGTGAGCACCAGCCCGGCGCGCGGCTTCAGGCGGCCGGCGGGAAACGGAGCGACGTTCGAAGCTGCCGCCATCAGAAGAGGCTCTGCCCCATGGCGCGCGGCGCGTTGGCGTCGGCGACCACCAGCGCGGTCATGTTCACCAGGCGCCGCACCGTCGCCGAGGGCGTGACGATGTGCACCGGGCGCGCCGCGCCGAGCAGGATCGGGCCGATCGTGACGCCGCCGCCGGCCGCGGTCTTCAGCAGGTTGAACGAGATGTTGGCGGCGTCCAGCGTCGGCATGATCAGCAGGTTCGCCTCGCCCCGGAGGCGGGTGCGGGGGAACACCCTGAGGCGGATCTCCTCAGAGAGCGCCGCGTCGCCGTGCATCTCGCCATCGACCTCGAGCTCGGGAGCGCGCTCGTTGAGGAGCCGCAACGCTTCCTGCATCTTGCGCGCCGAGTCGATCTTCACCGAGCCGTAGCTCGACGCGGAGAGCAGCGCGACCTTCGGCACCAGGCCGAAGCGCCGCATCTCGTCGGCGGCGAGCAGCGTCATCTCCGCGATGTGCTCGGCGTCGGGGTCGGGCGTGACGTAGGTGTCGCAGATGAAGATGTTGCGCGTCGGCAGGATGAGGGCGTTCATCGCCGCGTAGTGCCGCGCCCCCGCGCGCAGCCCGAGCACCTGGTCGATGTAGTGCAGGTGCTGGCCGTGGGAGCCGAAGGTGCCGCACAGCATGCCGTCGGCCTCGCCCTTGTGGATCATCATCGCGCCGATCAGCGTGTGGCGGCGGCGCATCTCGATGCGCGCGTACTCGCCCGACACGCCCTTCCGCTCGGCGAGCTGGTGATAGGTGCTCCAGTAGTCGCGGTAGCGCTGGTCGAATTCCGGGTTGACCAGCTCGAACTCGCTGCCCGGGCGCACGCGCAGGCCGAGGCGCTCGAGGCGCTGCTCGATCACCTGCGGCCGGCCGATCAGGATCGGCTTCGCCAGTCCCTCGTCGACCACGATCTGCGTCGCGCGCAGCACGCGCTCGTCCTCGCCCTCGGCATAGACGACGCGCCGCGGCGCCGCCTTGGCCGCGGTGAACAGCGGCTTCATGATCAGGCCGGAGTGGTAGACGAACTGGCTGAGCGACTGCGTGTAGGCCTCGAGATCGGCGAGCGGCCGCGTCGCCACGCCGGAGTCCATCGCCGCCTTCGCCACCGCCGGCGCGACGCGGGCGATGAGCCGCGGATCGAATGGGCGCGGGATGATGTACTCCGGGCCGAAGCTGATCGACTCGATGCCGTAGGCGAGCGCCACCTGCTCCGAGGTCTCGGCCTGCGCCAGCTCGGCGATCGCGCGCACCGCGGCGATCTCCATCTCGTCGTTGATCAGGGTCGCGCCGACGTCGAGCGCGCCGCGGAAGATGAACGGGAAGCAGAGGACGTTGTTGACCTGGTTCGGATAGTCGGAGCGGCCGGTGGCGATGACGCAATCGGGCCGCGCCTCGCGCGCGAGCTCGGGCCGGATCTCGGGCTCGGGGTTGGCGAGCGCGAGGATCAGCGGCCGCGCCGCCATCTTCTTCACCATCGCCGGCTTCAGCACTCCGCCCGCCGAGAGGCCGAGGAATACGTCGGCGCCGTCGATCACGTCGTCCAGCGTGCGGGCGCGCGTGTCCTTCGCAAAGCGGTCCTTGTCCGGGTCCATTTCCTCCTTGCGACCCTTGTAGACCACGCCCTTGATGTCGGTGACCGTGATGTTGGCGCGCGGCATGCCCATCTTCACCAGCAGCTCGAGGCAGGAGAGGGCCGCGGCGCCCGCGCCGGAGGCGACCAGCTTCACGTGTTCGAGCTTCTTGTCCACCACTCTCAGCCCATTGATCACGGCGGCGCCCACGGTGATCGCGGTGCCGTGCTGGTCGTCGTGGAACACCGGGATCTTCATGCGCTTGCGC
Organism: Betaproteobacteria bacterium SCGC AG-212-J23; assembly: GCA_001644455.1. Taxonomy (GTDB): domain Bacteria; phylum Pseudomonadota; class Gammaproteobacteria; order Burkholderiales; family SG8-39; genus SCGC-AG-212-J23. The sequence continues at coordinate 9,741 of LSTF01000065.1, read as the reverse complement.
AACGCGCGCTCGACGATGAAGCACTCCGGGGCCTTGATGTCCTCGAGGTTGATCGCGCCGAAAGTCGGCTCCAGTGCCGCGACGACCTCGACCAGCTTTGCCGGGTCTGTCTCATTGATCTCGAGGTCGAAGCAGTCGATGCCGGCGAACTTCTTGAACAGCACCGCCTTGCCTTCCATCACCGGCTTGGCGGCGAGCGGTCCGATCGCGCCCAGGCCGAGCACCGCGGTGCCGTTGGTGACCACGGCGATCAGGTTGGCGCGCGAGGTGTACAGCACCGCGGTGGCGGGATCGCGCACGATTTCGTCGCAGGCGGCGGCGACGCCGGGCGAATAGGCGAGCGCGAGATCGCGCTGGTTGGTCAGTTGCTTGGTCGGCGCCACCGAAATCTTGCCGGGCGGGCTGCGCCGGTGATATTCGAGCGCGTTCTTCTTCAGTTGCTCGTCCACCGAAAAATTATAATCCCCTGCCCTCAATGACCCCTTCCACGACGCGCCGCGCGCAGGAGATCGAGCCCTTCGAAGTGATGGACGTGCTGTCGCGCGCGCATGCGCTCGAAGCCGCGGGCCGGCATGTGGTGCACATGGAGATCGGCGAGCCCGATTTCACCGCGCCCGAGCCGGTGGTCGAGGCGGGCGTGCGCGCGCTGCGCGAGGGACGCACTGCCTACACGGCGACGCTCGGATTGCCGGCGCTGCGCGAGGCGATTTCGGGGTTTTATTCCGCTAAATTCCAAAAAGCGGTGGACGCGAAGCGCATCGCCATCACCTCCGGCGCATCGGGCGGCCTGCTCACGGTCGCGGCGCTGTATGTGAATCCCGGCGACGAAGTTCTCGTCCCCGACCCCGGCTATCCCGGTTACCGGCATTTCGTGCGCGCCTTCGAAGGCGTCGCCCGGCCGCTCGCCGTTTCCGCGGCGGACAACTTCCAGCCGACGGCGGCCATGGTCGAAAGGGCCTGGACTCCGCGTACCCGCGGCGTGCTGCTCGGCTCGCCGTCGAATCCCACGGGAACGCTGATCACGCCCGCGGAGCTGAAGAAGATTGCCCTGTTCGTCGAGAAGCGGCACGGCGTGCTTCTCGTCGACGAGATCTACCAGGGCCTCGTGTACGGCGCCGAGCCGTCGACCGCGCTCGGCCTCCCGGGCGAAGTGGTGGCGATCAACAGCTTTTCGAAGTACTTCTGCATGACCGGCTGGCGCCTGGGCTGGGTGGTGCTGCCGGAGACCTCGGTGCGGGATTTCGAGAAGCTCGCGCAGCACCTCTTCATCTCGGCACCCTCAGCCGCGCAGCATGCCGCGCTGGCGGCTTTTTCGCCTGAATCGCTGAAGGTGCTGGAAGAAAGACGCGCCGAATTCGCCCGGCGGCGGGATTTCTTTGTCCCTGAGCTCAGGAAATCCCTGGCCGTACCGGCCGATCCGGGCGGCGCCTTCTACGTTTACGCCGATTGCGGCGGCGACGCGAAGCGCTTCTGCCTGGAGCTCCTCAACCAGGAAGCGGTGGCGGCGACGCCGGGGATCGACTTCGGCGCCAACGGTACCGCGCGCTGCGTGCGCTTCGCCTACACGCGTCCCCGGCCGGAGCTCGAGGAAGCGGCGGCGCGGATCAGACGCTTTGCGGCTTCCTGGCGAGCTTCCTGAGCGCGTCGAGGCGCGCCTTCTCGGCAAACACCTTCGCGGCGTACTGCGCGGTGGGCTCGTCGAGCGCGCCGGCGTACATCTGCAGCGCCGCCTCGGTGTCGCCCAGGCGGCGCTGGTATTCGCGCAGGATGCGCGCCCCGATCAGGATGTTCACCTCGGGATCGAGCAGCGCCGGTTCTCCGCCGTGCGCCGCGAGCTTGTCGAGGTGGAACTTGGGCATCACCTGCATCAGGCCCTTGGCGCCCACGCCGCTCTCGGCCACGGGGTTGTAGCGCGACTCCACCGCCATCACCGCGAGGATGAGGAGCGGGTCGACGTTGTGCTGGTCGCCGGCACGGTAGGCGGCGGCGACGAAGCCGGACACGGCCGTGTCGGCGACGCGGTAGCGCTTGGCGATGTACTCGGTGACGACGCGCTGCTCGCGCTCGAGCGGCGATTCGGCTTCGCTACCCTGGATCGGACCGGCGGCCTCGACCGACGGAGGAAACAGCATTTCCCCCGCCGCCTGGCGGAAGGCCGGCATGCTGAAGTCGTACTGCCAGGCGATGAAGGCGCCGCTGCAGATCGCGGCGACGCCGATCAGTGCCAGCCCGGCTTTCACGGCGCCATACGCGCGAACCACCAGTGGGAGTCGGAGCTTCATGTTGGGCTTTCTCGAGAGCGCGGCTATGAGGCCCTCGATCAGGATGGATTGTTGCGGTGCAGCAGGACGGATCATAGGCGGGACCCTCCTATGCTGTCAATCACGGCTCCCTTTAACGCACGGGGGCGCTGAGGTACACCGAAACCACTGTTTCGAAAATATTTTTTCACCGTGGTTCGTCCTCCGGTGAAGCCTCGCGGACCGGCCCAGGTTTCGTTCTTGGGACGATTGACCAAGCCGGTCCGCTGAGCTTCGGGGCCTGGCCGGGACTGTCGTCCCGGCCATGCTTCCCCCGGTTCCCGGTTACGGCCGGGTGCCGGTGGGAAACGGCCATGCAGCCGCTGGATTCAGCGCGACATGCGCGCCGGCCATCGTTGCCGCAGAGCTGGCCGCAGGTCGGGCGGTTTTCGCCTTTTTCTTCTTCTTGGCGGACGCCGCTTTTTTCTTACCCGCTTTCTTCAGCTTCTTCTTCTTTCGTGATGCCCTTTTCTTCTTCTTTTTCTTTCCGCCTTTTTTCGCTTTTTTCTTCGCCATCTCAAATCTCCTTGAGGTTGTTGAACTGCGAAACGCGATCGTGCCGACTCGCGCTATCCAACCGCCGATGGTTCTGCACCGTCGGCGTGCTGAATGCCGTTGCTGCGTACGTCATGATAAAGAATATCTGCGTCAAGTCGAATGCCGCCTTCCCAGGTGACGGTCGCGGTCTCCGGATCGACGCTGACCTTTTCGAACTCGCGCACGTCGCGCCAGAGCTGGAAGGCACCGATCTCGAGCAGGTTGCCGAGGAACACCCGCCCCTCCAGCCCGTCCTCGAAGCGAAGCCACAGCTTGTAGTCTTCTTCTGCCTTGCACGCCGTGATTCTCATCGTGTCGTACTCCTCAAGCATGTTGCTCCCCCTCGTTCCCTGCCGTTTTGCCTCTACTCCCAATTCAGCGCCCCGCCGGTCTGGTACTCGATGACGCGGGTCTCGAAGAAATTGCGCTCCTTCTTCAGGTCGATCATCTCGCTCATCCACGGGAAGGGATTGCTCGCCCCCGGGTAGAGCGTGTCGAGGCCGATCTGCTGGCAGCGGCGGTTGGCGATGAAGCGCAGGTACTCCTTGAACATCGGCGCGTTCAGGCCGAGCACGCCGCGCGGCATGGTGTCCTCGGCGTAGCGGTACTCGAGCTCGACCGCCTTGCGGAACAGGACCGCGATCTCCTCGCGGAACGCGGAGGTCCAGAGGTGCGGGTTCTCGAGCTTGATGGTGTTGACCAGGTCGATGCCGAAATTGCAGTGCATCGACTCGTCACGCAGGATGTACATGTACTGCTCGGCGGCGCCGGTCATCTTGTTCTGCCGGCCGAGCGCCAGGATCTGCGCGAAGCCGACGTAGAAGAACAGCCCCTCCATCAGGCAGGAGAAGACGATCAGGCTCTTCAGCAGCTGCTGGTCGGCCTCCGGCGTGCCGGTCTTGAACGCCGGGTCGGTGAGGACGTCGATGAACGGCACCAGGAATTCGTCCTTCTCGCGAATCGACGGGATCTCGTGATAGGCGTTGAAGATCTCGGATTCCGGCAGGTCGAGGCTCTCGACGATGTACTGGTAGGCGTGGGTGTGGATCGCCTCCTCGAAGGCCTGGCGCAGCAGGTACTGGCGGCACTCCGGCGCGGTGATGTGCCGGTAGGTGCCGAGCACGATGTTGTTGGCGGCGAGCGAGTCGGCGGTGACGAAGAAGCCGAGGTTGCGCTTGACGATGCGCCGCTCGTCTTCGGTCAGGCCGTTCGGGTCCTTCCAGAGCTGGATGTCGCGGCTCATGTTGATTTCCTGCGGCATCCAGTGGTTCGCGCAGGCGGCGATGTACTTCTCCCAGGCCCACTTGTACTTGAAGGGCACCAGCTGGTTGACGTCGGCCTTGGAGTTGATGACCTGCTTGTCCTCGACCTTCACCCGCCGCAGGGCGGCGGTGGGAGCCGCCGGCTCGCGCGTCACGCGCGGCAAGGGCGCGGGAGTGCTTTCCGGAGCGAGGTTGTCGAAATTGAGCATGGGGGCTAGTCGTCCTTGTTGTTCCGCATCGCCTGGGCGAGAAGCAGCGTGCGGATCGGTAGTTGCGGCCCCGCAATCTGCGGGTTGCTTACGACGTCGCTGAACTGCGGCCGATAGTCGCGGGCCAGGGCGCGCTCGGCCGTGTTGCGCTGCGCCTCGGTCGAGAACGACATCTCGTGGACCGCGATGTACAGGTTCCACTCGGTGCCGGCGATGGAAAGCCACTCCGCGTACCGCTGGTGCTGCCGGAAGCCGTTGCCCGAAAAATCTTCCGTCTGGGCGAAATGCAGCGCCCGGAAGGTCATCACCCGCCAGCCCGGCACCATCACCGCGTAAATGCCGGCGACTCTGGCAGGCGACCAGACCGGAGCCAGGAACGGCCCGGAAAACTGGCGCCCACCCAGAGTAATCACTGGCAGGCCTCACATTCAGGGTTGTCGATCGCGCAGAACTTCGGCTCCTCGCCGGCGGCAGGCGCGGCGTCGAGGGTGCTCGCCGACGCGCTCGGCACGGCGTTCAGCGCGCCGGCCTTGCTGGTCGACTTCTCGGCGTGGGTCGCGCCCATGGCCCGCAGGTAGTAGGTGGTCTTCAGCCCGCGGATCCAGGCGAGCTTGTAGGTGTCGTCGAGCTTCTTGCCCGAGGCGCCCGGCATGTAGATGTTGAGCGACTGCGACTGGTCGATCCACTTCTGCCGGCGGGCCGCGGCCTCGACCAGCCACTTCGGCTCGATCTCGAACGCGGTGGCGTACAGGCGCCGCACATCGGCCGGGACGCGGTCGATGCGCGCGAGGTTGCCGTCGAAGTACTTGACGTCGGCGATCATCACCTCGTCCCACAGCCCCGCCTGCTTCAGGTCGCGGACCAGGTAGTCGTTGACCACCGTGAACTCGCCCGACAGGTTCGATTTGACGAACAGGTTCTGGTAGGTGGGCTCGATGCTCGCCGAGACGCCGACGATATTGGCGATGGTCGCGGTCGGCGCGATGGCGATGCAGTTGGAGTTGCGCATGCCGTGCTTCTTGATGCGGCCGCGCAGCGCCTCCCAGTCGAGGCCCGCCGAGCGGTCGAGCTCGACGTAGCCGCCGCGCTCCGCGGCGAGGAGATCGAGCGTGTCCTGCGGCAGCACGCCGCGGTCCCAGAGCGAGCCCTGGAAGGAGGCGTAGCGACCGCGCTCCTCGGCGAGCTCGGTCGAAGCCCAGTAGGTGGCGTGGGCGACCATCTCCATCGAGCGGTCGGCGAACTCCACCGCCTCGGGCGAGGCGTAGGGAATGCGCAGCTGGTGCAGGCAATCCTGGAAGCCCATGATGCCCAGGCCCACCGGGCGGTGGCGCATGTTGGAATTGCGCGCCTTGACCACCGCGTAGTAGTTGATGTCGATGACGTTGTCGAGCATCCGCATCGCGGTGCGGATGGTCCGCTTCAGCTTGTCGAAGTCCATCCCCTTGTCGGTGAGGTGCGCGACCAGGTTCACCGAGCCGAGGTTGCACACCGCGATTTCGTCGGCCGAGGTGTTGAGGGTGATCTCGGTGCAGAGGTTGGAGCTGTGCACCACGCCCGTGTGCTGCTGCGGGCTCCTCAGGTTGCAGGGGTCCTTGAAGGTGATCCAGGGATGCCCGGTCTCGAAGAGCATCGACAGCATCTTGCGCCAGAGCTGCACCGCGGGAACCTTCTTGAAGAGCTTCAGCTCGCCGCGCGCCGCCTTGTCTTCATAGCGGAGATAGGCCTCCTCGAAGCTCTTGCCGAACTTGTCGTGCAAGTCGCGGACATCCGACGGCGAGAACAATGTCCACTCCGCATTTTCCATGACTCGCTTCATGAACAAGTCAGGAATCCAGTTGGACGTGTTCATGTCGTGGGTGCGGCGCCGGTCGTCGCCGGTGTTCTTGCGCAGCTCGAGGAATTCCTCGATGTCGAGGTGCCAGGTCTCGAGGTAGGAGCAGACCGCGCCCTTGCGCTTGCCGCCCTGGTTCACCGCCACCGCGGTGTCGTTCACCACCTTCAGGAAGGGCACGACCCCCTGGGATTTCCCATTGGTGCCCTTGATATGGGCGCCCAGCGCCCGCACCGGCGTCCAGTCGTTGCCCAGGCCGCCCGCGTACTTGGCGAGCAGCGCGTTCTCCTTGATCGCGTCGTAGATGCCCTCGAGGTCGTCGGCGACGGTCGTCAGGTAGCAGCTGGACAGTTGGGAGCGGAGCGTGCCGGAGTTGAACAGCGTCGGCGTCGAACTCATGAAATCGAAGGTCGACAGCACGTCGTAGAACTCCACGGCGCGCCGGTCGCGCTCCTTCTCGTTCAGGGAGAGGCCCATCGCCACCCGCATGAAGAAATGCTGCGGCAGCTCGATGCGCTGGCCGCGGGTGTGCAGGAAGTAGCGGTCATAGAGCGTCTGCAGGCCGAGGTAGCCGAACTGCAGGTCGCGCTCCGGCTTGAGCGCCTTTCCCAGCTTCTGCAGGTCGAAGCGGGCGAGCTCCGGGTCGAGCAGCTCGGCGTCGATGCCGCGCTCGATGAAGCGGGCGAAGCTCGGCAGGTAGTGCTGCGCCATCTCGGCGTGGCTCACTTCCTCGCCCAGCACCTCCCTGCGGATGATGTGCATCAGCAGGCGCGCGGTGACCGAGCTGTAGGACGGCTCCTTCTCGATCAGCGCCCTCGCCGCCAGCACCGCGGACTTGTGCACCTCGTCCATCGGCACGCCGTCGTACAGGTCGCGCAGCGTCGCCTCGACGATCGGCTCGGGAGCAGCGCCCGGCAGGCCCTCGCAGGCCGCCGTGACCTGCTTGAGCAGCGCCTCGCGGGAAAGGGGCTTGCGCTGACCGTTCTCCACCACCTGGATGCCCGGCTCGATGCTCTTGGCCGCCTTCTCCGCAGCGCGGGCCTTCGACCGCTCCTCGCGGTAGAGCACGTAGGAGCGCGCCACGTCGTGCTCGCCCGAGCGCATCAGCGCGAGCTCGACCTGGTCCTGGATGTCTTCGATATGGAAGGTGCCGCCGGCCGGCTGGCGACGGAGCAAGGCGCCGACCACGGCCTCGGTCAGGCCGGCGACCACCTCGCGGATGCGCGCCGACCCGGCGCCCTGGCTGCCGTTCACGGCCAGGAAAGCCTTGGTCATCGCCACCGAGATCTTGGACGGCTCGAAGCCGACCACGGCGCCGTTGCGCCGGATGATTTTGTAATCGGAATAAGGAGTTCGCGGCGCACTACTCGCCTCGGATACGCCCAACCCCAGAGAAGCCGATGCGGTGGCGTTTTCCTGAGCGATCTGCATAACCCTCTCCCTTATTTGGCCTGGCTAGACTAGCGGTAGTTCTTTGGTGCCACTCTGAAACTACATCTTGTGGTGCAGCCTACACACGAAAATTTTTTTCCGCAAGCGCGCCTACTAAATATCGGGGTCGGTGTGGCAGATTGCACTATATCTAGGCATGTTGCGGCAGCGCAGCACAAGATAGGGGCGCGAGAATGCGCCCGCGTACTACATATAGGGTTTAAGCGAGGCGGGAGAGCACGCGGCCCCAGGCGAAGCCGGGACCGGGATCGGTCTTGCGACCGGGTGCGACATCGCTGTGCGCGGCGATGTCGCGCAGCGGCAGCGTGCGGCGCAGCGTCGCGAGCAGCTGCTCGAGCGCGAGGTATTGCGCCTCTTCGAAGGCGCTGTCGTCGCTGCCCTCGAGCTCGACGCCGATCGAGAAGTCGTTGCAAGTGGTGCGGCCGCGCCAGGAGGACGCGCCGGCGTGCCAGGCGCGCTTCCCGAGCGGCACGAACTGGACGACCTCCCCGTCTCGCCGCACGAGGAAGTGAGCGGATACTTTCAGTCCCTCGATCTCGCGGAAGTACGGGTGAGCGTCCGGGTCGAGCCGGTTGGTGAAGAGCTTCTCGATCGAGTCGCCGCCGTATTCGCCCGGCGGCAGGCTGATCGAGTGGACGATCAGCAGCGTGATCTCGGTGCCCGGTGGCCGCTCGTCCTGATTGGGCGACTCCACCCGCCGGACGCCTTCCAGCCAGCCCCCGGCGCTCACTCTTCCTTGATCCCGAGACGCTGCATCCGGTAGCGCAGCTGCCGGAAGGTGATGCCGAGCAGCTTGGCTGCGGCCGTGCGGTTGAATTCCGTCTTCGCCAGCGCATCGAGGATTGCCTTGCGCTCGAGGCTGTCGAGATACTCCGGCAGCGGTGCCCCGCTCTCGTCCGGCGCGACCTCGCCCTCGACCGCTTCCACCGGCGCGAGGCGCAGGTCGGCGACGTCGATCTCGGCCGCGCTCGAGAGGGCGAGCGCCCGCTCGAGGATGTTCTCCAGCTCGCGGATATTGCCCGGGAACTCGTAGCGCGAGAGCTGCTCCAGCGCGGCCGGCGTGAGCTTCGGCTTCGGCGCTCCGGCCGGCGCGAGCCGCGAGAGCACCGCCTCGGCGAGGTCCGGGATGTCCGCGCGGCAGTCGCGCAGCGGCGGCATGGCGAGCTCGATCACGTTCAGCCGGTAGAACAGGTCCTGGCGGAACTTGCCCGAGGCGACCAGCCCGGCGAGCTTCTGGTGGGTGGCGCAGATGATGCGCACGTCGACCGCTTCCTCCTGCGTCGCGCCGACCTTGCGCACGCGGCGCTCCTGGATGGCGCGCAGCAGCTTGACCTGCATCGCGAGCGGCAGGTCGGCGACCTCGTCGAGGAACAGCGTGCCGCCGTTCGCCGCCTGGAAGAAACCGTCGCGGTCCTCGGCGGCGCCGGTAAAGGCGCCCTTCTTGTATCCGAAGAACTCGCTCTCCATCAGGTTCTCCGGGATGGCGCCGCAGTTGACCGGAACGAAAGGCCGCTCCCGTCGCGCGCCGTTCTCGTGGATGAGCCGTGCCGCGAGCTCCTTGCCGCTGCCCGATTCCCCGGAGATGTAGACCGGCGCCTGGGTGCGCGCCAGCTTGGCGATCATCGCCCGCACTTGGGCGAGCGCCGGACTGCCGCCGATCAGCCTCTGGCGTCCAGGCGCTTCGGCGCGCTCGGGCAGCGCAAGCGCCGAGCGCACCAGGGTGCGCAGCTGCTCGAGGCCCACCGGCTTGGAAACGTAGTCGAAAGCGCCGGCTTTCAGCGCGGCGACGGCATTTTCCGCGCTGCCGTACGCGGTGATCACTGCCACCGGGAGATCGGAGGCCGCGGCGCCAATGTGGCGCACCAGCTCGAGCCCCTCTCCGTCGCCGAGGCGCATGTCGGTAAGGCACAAGTCGTAGCGCTCCGCCTTGAGGCGGTCCTTCGCCTCGGCGATCGAGCCGACCGCGACGACACCCAGGCCCATCTTGACCAGCGTCAGCTCGAGGAGCTCGCGGATATCCGGCTCGTCATCCACCACCAGCACGCGCGGCGCGTCGGCGGCAGCTCCCCGCTCCGCGCGCCTCATGCCTTGACCTCCCAGCACTGGATGCGGAAATGGGCGCCCGGAGTGTCGTCCACGTATTCGAGCGT
>LSTF01000064.1 GCA_001644455.1 Betaproteobacteria bacterium SCGC AG-212-J23 | reverse complement strand
GCAGTTCCGCCTCTACCTCGACGGGCGCGCCGCCTTCGACCGGCCGGCGCTTCTGGTGCGCCATCTCGCGGGCGGTGCGCAGCTCGTGCTCGACATTCCCGCCGGCGGCGTCGGTGAAGTGGTGCTGCAGGTGCCGGCGCCGCGGCGCGGCTGGCTCGACCTCGGCCGCGTGATGCTGGAGACGCGCTTTCCGCTCGGCCTGTTCCGCGCCTGGAGCTACATCGAGCCCGAGGCGCGATGCCTCGTCTATCCGCGGCCCGAGCGCTCGCCGCTGCCGTCGGCGAGCGGTGAAGCCGGGCGCGGCGCGCTGCGTTCGCCCAGGCCCGGCAACGACGATTTCGCCGGGCTGCGCGGCTACCAGCTCGCCGATTCGCCGCGCCACGTCGCGTGGAAGGCGGTGGCGCGGACCGGCGACATGCTCACCAAGCAATTCGCCGGCGAGGACGGCGCGGAGCTCTGGCTCGACTGGCAGCTTCTGCCCGCGGCGCTCTCCACGGAGGCGCGCCTGTCGTGCCTCGCGGGCTGGGTCGTCGAAGCCGAGCGCGCCGGCGCGCTGTACGGGCTGCGCCTGCCGGGCGCGGAATTTCCGCCCTCGCACGGCGACGCGCACCGCGGTGCCTGCCTCCAGGCCCTTGCACTGTTCAAGCTCGGATGAAACCGTTGCCGCATCCCCTCGCCCCCGAGCTGCGCGCGGTGAGCGCGCGCGACCTCGCCTGGTTGATCGGCTCGCTGCTGCTGGTGATCGCGCCGCACGCGCTGCGCGCACCGTGGTGGATCACGCTGCTCACGCTCTGCCTCTACGGCTGGCGCTTCTATTTCACGCTGCACCGGCAGCCGCTGCCCTCGCGGTGGCTGGTGCTCGCGGTGGCCGCGGCGGCGCTGCTCGCGCTCTGGATCGAGTTCCGCACGCTGTTCGGCCGCCAGCCGGGAATTCTGCTGCTGGTGGTGTTCTCGGGGCTGAAGCTCCTCGAGACGCGCACCCACCGCGATGCCACGGTGGCGGCGTTCCTCGCGTACTTCCTGGTGATCACCAATTTCCTCTACACGCAGTCGATCCTCACTGCGGTGCTGATGGGAATCTCGCTGCTCGCCACTACGGCGACCCTGGTCGGCTTCGCCGCGCCGCAACGCGAGGCGCGCGCCAACCTGCGGACCGCGAGCATGCTGCTCGGGCAGGCGGTGCCGGCGGCGCTGGTCCTGTTCCTGCTCTTCCCGCGCGTGCAGGGGCCGCTGTGGGGACTGCCGCAGGACGCCTACGCGGGAATGACCGGCCTGTCCGACACCATGAGCCCGGGCACGCTGTCGAACCTCGCGCAGTACGATGCCATCGCCTTCCGCGCCGAGTTCGAAGGCGAAGCGCCGCTGCACGCGCTGCGCTATTGGCGCGGACCGGTGCTGTGGGACTTCGACGGCCGCACCTGGAGCATCGGTCCGGAACTTCGCGGCAAGCCGCCGTTGCCGACCGCAGGACGGGCGAGCTTCCGCTATGCGGTGATTCTCGAGCCGCACAATCGCCCCTGGCTGTTCGCGCTGGAGACGGCGGCGAGCGTGCCCGAGCGGGCGCGCCTCACCTTCGACGGCCAGATTCTCTCCACCTCGCCGGTGCGCTCGCGCCTGCGCTACGAGCTCGTCTCGGTGATCGCGCCCGAGCCGCCGCGCACCGAGGTGCGCGGCGCCCTCACTCGCGCCATGCGCCTGCCGCAAGGGTTCAATCCACGCGCCACGGCGCTCGCCGCGCAGTGGCAGGCGAGCGCGGCCAACGACGAGGAGATCGTGCTGCGCGCGGTCGAATTCCTGCGCGACGGCCGTTATAGCTACACGCTCGAACCGCCGCTTCTCGGCCTGCACTCGGTGGACGAGTTCCTGTTCGACACCCGGGCCGGGTTCTGCGAGCACTTCGCTTCGGCGTTCACTTTCCTGATGCGCGCCGCCGGCGTACCTTCTCGCGTGGTGACCGGCTATCAAGGCGGCGAGCTCAATCCCTACGATCGCATCGTCACCGTGCGGCAGTGGGACGCGCATGCCTGGAGCGAGGTGTTCCTTGCCGGGCGCGGCTGGGTGCGCGTCGATCCGACGGCCGCGGCGATGCCGCGCCGCGTCGAGTCGGGCCTTGCCCGCGCGGTTCCGGAAAACGCGGCGATGCCGTTGATGCTGCAAACGCGCATGGAGTGGCTGCGCGAGGTGCGCAATCGCTGGGAGGCGGTGGCTCACAAGTGGAACGTCTGGGTGCTCGGCTACAGCCCGGAGCGGCAGCGCGACCTGATGCAGTGGGTCGGCATCCGTGACGGCGACTGGCGTGCGCTCACCGCGGCGCTGTTCGGCATCCTCGGCGTGATCACGCTCGGCCTGCTGGCATGGTCGCTGCGCCGCCTCGTTCGACCCGATCCGGTGCAGCGAGCCTGGCGCGCGTTCTGCCGCAAGCTCGCGAAGCGCGGCGTCGAGCGCGCGCCACACGAGGGGCCGCGCGACTACACCGCGCGCGCCGCGCGCCAGGTGCCCGATGCGCGAAGAGCGATCCTGCACATCGGCGAGCTCTACATCGCCCTGCGCTACGGCGCGCAGCAGAGCGCGCCGCACCTCGCGCGGCTGCAGCGCCTGGTGCGCACACTGCGGGTCACATGACCCGTCCACTCGGTCACGGGATCCGCGCCTGGCTGGCCACCGCGTTCGCAGTCGCCGCGCCAGCGCTCGCCCAACCGGCGCCGTATGGCGAGCGGCGCGAGGTACAGGCCTTCGTCCAGGAGCTCGTCCAGCGCCACGGCTTCCTCGAGGCCGAGCTGAACTACCTGTTCTCCCGGACGCGGCGCATCGACCAGGTGCTCGAGGCGATCGAGCGGCCGGCGGAGAAGACCCGCTCGTGGGCCGAGTACCGCGCGCCGTTCATGGAGGAGCGCCGCATCGCCGACGGGGCCACCTTCTGGCGCAGCCACCGCACTGCCCTGTCGCGCGCCGAGCGCGCTTACGGCGTGCCGGCGGAGGTGATCGTCGCCATCATCGGCGTGGAGACCTTCTACGGCCGCAACACCGGCCGCTGGCGCGTCGTGGACGCGCTGACCACGCTCGCCTTCGACTATCCGGCGCGCAGCAGCTTCTTCCGCGCGGAGCTGGAGAGCTACCTGCTGTTCGCCCGCGACGCCAACCTGGACGTGTTCGCGATGCGCGGCTCCTATGCCGGCGCGATGGGCCTGCCGCAATTCATGCCCTCCAGCGCGCGGCGCTACGCCGTGGACTTCGACAAGGATGGCGCGGTCGACTTGCGCCGCAGCGCGACCGACGCGATCGGCAGCGTCGGCAACTTCCTCAAGCAGCACGGCTGGCGCAAGGGCATGCCGGTGCTCGTTTCGGCGCGGGTGAGCGGCGACGCGTGGCGCTCGCTCGGCGGCGGCGGATTCGAGCCGAAGGTGCCGGTGGCGAAGTGGCTCGAGGCGGGCGTAACGATCGACAAGCTCCCCGCCGGGACCGAGGAAGCAACGGCGGTGCTGGTTGAGCTCGATGCCAGCGACGTCCGGCTCGGCTTCCGCAACTTCTACGTCATCACCCGCTACAACCGCAGCGCGATGTACGCCACGGCGGTCAACGACCTTTCCCAGGCACTGCGCGTCCGCATGGCGAAAGCCCCGGCTCAGAGAGCCGGCAAGTAGCGCATCGGGTCGACCGCGGCCGATCCCTTGCGGATCTGGAAGTGCAACTTCGGCCGGTCGGCGTCGGTGTTGCCGACCTCGGCGATCTTCTGCCCGCGCCGCACCGTTTGCTGCTCCTTCACCAGGATGTCGCGGTTGTGGGCGTAGACGGTGATGAAGCCGTTGTCGTGCTTGATGACCACCAGCTTTCCCAGCCCTGGAATGCCGGCACCGGTATAGGTGACGCGCCCGGCCGCGGCGGCGATGACCGGGTCGCCGAGCTTGCCGTCGATATCGATGCCCTTGCGACGCGGTTCGGCGAACCCGGCGATCACCTTGCCGCGCGCCGGCCAGATGAAGTCGGTCGCCGCCGCGGTTTCGGGCTTGGCGGTCGGGGGCGCGGGCTTGGAGGCCGCCGGCGGCGCTTTCTGCTGGCTCTGCGGCGGCGGCAGATCCAGCGGGCGAGCTTCGCCGCGCTCCGGAAGCTTGGCGCTCCCCACCTGCACGCGGCTCTCCTCGGGCGGGGTGACGCGCAGCACCTGGCCAACCTGGATCTTGGTTGGATCGCCGAGCCGGTTCCACGCGGCGACGTCGCGGTAGTCGGCACCGTTCTCGAGCGCGATGCTGTAGAGCGTGTCCCCTTTCCTGACGATGTACGTGCCTTCGGCCGCCACGGCCGGGGCGGGCTTCGCGGCAGGCGCGGAAGCCCGCGCAGGTTGCTTCCGGTCCACGACCGGCGCCGGCTTCTGAGTCGAAGCACAACCCACCAGAAAAACGAGCAATGCCGCGGCGCGTCTCACGCCTTGCCCGCCTCGAACGGCACGAAGTGGACCGCATCGAGCTCCGATTCGCGGAAGGCGCGGCCGCTCCGCTCGACGAGCACCAGGCGCTGGGCGTCGCCGGCATGCAACGGCAGAATCATCCGCCCGCCGACCGCGAGCTGCTCGCGCAACTTGGCCGGAATCTCGCGCGCCGCCGCCGCGGCCACGATCGCGTCGAACGGCGCCGCCGCCGGCAGGCCGTCGCCGCCATCGGCATAGGCAAGCCTCAGGTTGGCGAGGCGCAGACCGATCAGGTTGCCGCGCGCGCGCTCGAGCAGCGCCTTGATGCGCTCGACCGAATAGACCTCCTCGAAGACATGCGCCAGCACCGCCGCCTGGTAGCCGCAGCCGGTACCCACCTCGAGCACCTTCCCGGACTTGTTGTTCTGCAGAAGGATCTCGATCATCTTCGCCACCACGTACGGCTGCGAGATGGTCTGACCGAAACCGATCGGCAGCGCATTGTCCTCGTACGCACGGCTCGCCAGCGCCTCCTCGACGAACACGTGGCGCGGCACCGCCGCCATGGCGGAAAGCACGCGCTCGTCGGCGATTCCCCGCTCGCGCAGCCTTTGCACCATGCGATCGCGCGTGCGCTGGGACGTCATGCCGATCCCGGGCGCGCGCGCGCTCCTCATGCGGCGAGCCACTCCCGGGCGCGCGCGAGCTGGTTGCCGTGGGTCAGGTCCATGCGCAGCGGCGTCACCGAGACCTTGCCGCTCTCCACCGCATGGAAGTCGGTCCCGGGTCCGGCATCGGCGGCACCGCCCGCAGGCCCGATCCAGTACGCCGTCTCGCCACGCGGCGTCTTCAGCTTTACCACCGGCTCCGCCTTGTGGCGCTTGCCGAGCCGGGTGACCTCGACCCCGCGCAGCTGGGGAACCGCGATGTCGGGAACGTTGACATTGAGCAGCACCGCCTCGCCGAAGGGCTGGCGGCGCAGGCGCTCGACCATCTGCAGCGCGATGCCGATCGCGCTCTCGAAGTGCTCGCCGGCCTTGCTGGCCAGCGAAACGGCAATCGAGGGGATGCCCAGCAGATAGCCCTCGACCGCGGCGGCGACCGTGCCGGAATAGATGGTGTCGTCGCCCATGTTGGCCCCGAGGTTGACCCCGGAGACCACGACATCGGGCGTAAAGTCGAGCAGCCCGGTGACGGCGATGTGGACGCAGTCGGTAGGGGTTCCGTTGACCGAGAAGTAGCCGTTCGCCGCCCGGCGCACGGTGAGCGGACGGTCGAGGGTCAGGGAATTGGAGGCGCCGGAGCGGTCCCTTTCCGGCGCCACCACGGTGACCTCCCCCAGTTGGCGCAGGGCTTCGGCGAGCAGCGTAATACCCGGCGCGAAATACCCGTCATCGTTCGAGACCAAAATTTTCACTCGACCGATTCTACAGTTTGAACAGAGGCTTCCCGAATTGTCTAAGGGCGGTGCGCTTTGCCGTCGGCCTGCTCGCCCTCGCCATCGCGATGGCCTGGGCGGCGCAAGCTATGGCGCAAGCCATCCGCTATCGCGTTGAAGTCGAAGCACCTGATGAGTTGAAGAAAATGCTGCAAACCGGCCTGACCCTGGTGCACTGGGAGCGGGATGCGCAGATGAGCACGGAGCAGCTGCGCCGCCTCATCGACGACGCGGTGCGCGAGGCGCGCGAGGCGGCCGCCACCGAGGGCTGGTTCTCCGCCCGGGTCGAGGCGCACCTGGACGAAACGGTCGAGCCGCATGTCGTGCGCCTGCGCGTCGAGCCCGGCGAGCGCACGCGCGTCGCCGAAGTCGAGATCCGTTTCCGCGGCCCGGCGAGCGACGACGCCGCAGCCAAGCTCAACTTCCGGCGCGTTCGCCAGACCTGGTCGCTGCGCCGCGGCGAGCCGTTTCGCCAGGCTGACTGGGAGGCCGCCAAGCGCAGTGCGGTGCGCGAGATGCAGGCGTGGCGCTACGCCGCGGCGTCGGTCGCCGCGAGCAGCGCGACCATCGATCCGCAGACCAACCGGGCTTCCCTGCTGGTCGAAATCGACAGCGGGCCGCCGTTCCGCTTCGGCGAGCTGCGCGTGAGCGGCACCCGACGCTACCCGCAAGACTTGGTGCTGCACCTCAGCCCGATCCATGCCGGCGACGACTACGACCGCGACAAGGTGCTGCTCTATCAGCGGCGCCTGCTCGAGACCGGCTACTTCGCCAGCGTCCAGGCCGACATCGACGCGCAGCCGCGCCTCGCCGACGCCGCACCGCTGCGCGTCTCGGTGATCGAGTCGAGCAGCCAGCATTTCGAGACTGGCCTTTCCTACAACACCGACGTCGGCCTGCGCGCGGAAATCAGCTACAGCAACCAGGACGTGTTCGACAGCGCCTGGCGCTTCAAGAGCGCGCTCAAGGTCGACCAGAAGATCCAGGACCTGCGCCTGGACTTCGACTCGCCGCCGCGCGCAGGGGCGCGCTGGAACAACTTCTTCACCGGCGCACGCCAGGAGGACATCCAGAATCAGCGCACCCGCGCGTTCTCGGTCGGGATGGCGCACAACTCCGGCTTCGAGCGCACCCCCTCGGCGCTGCTCCTCTCCTGGAACCTCGAGGAGGTGCAGGTGGACAACGGGCCGTGGGACACGGCCTACGCTGTCTATGGCGGTTACCGCCGCACCTTTCGCCACACCGACGACATCGTCTCGCCGCGCAACGGTTACTACGGCACTTTCGAGGTGGGCGGCACGCCGGGGGGGCCGCTGGCCACGCGCGCCTTCCTGCGCGCCGTGGCCTCCGGCTCGTACTTCTTCCAGGCGAGCCGCAAGGACGACATTCTCCTGCGTGCGCAAGCGGGCGCGGTCGCGTCCAACTCGCGTGAAGGCATCCCGAGCGTGTTCCTGTTCCGTACCGGCGGCGACACCACGGTGCGCGGCTACGCCTTCGAAAGCCTCGGCGTGCAGCAGGGCGACGCGGTCGTCGGCGGGCGTCGCATGGCGGTAGCGAGCGCCGAATACACCCGCTGGATCGGCGAAGCCTGGGGCCTCGCCGCCTTCGTCGACGCCGGCGACGCCTGGGACAGCGGTGTGCGTTTCAGCCCCGCCCTGGGCTACGGCGTCGGCGCGCGCGTGCGTACGCCGATCGGCCCGATCCGGGCCGACCTCGCCTACGGCGAGCGCGCGCATGACTTCCGGGTCCATTTCTCCGTCGGCTTCAATTTCTGACGTGAAACGCACCCTCCACTTCGGCCTGCTCGGCATCGGCGTTCTCGTCGCGGTCGGCATCGCCGCCGGGGCGTGGCTGCTCGGCACCGAGGACGGCCTGCGCTGGGCGCTGGCCCGCGCCGTCGCCGCGAGCCGGGGCGCGCTGCAGGTCGAGGACGCGAGCGGCGTGCTCGCCTCCGACGTGCATTTCGGCCGGCTCGCCTACCGCAGCGAGGGATTCAGCGTCGAGTTGCGCGAAGCAGGCGGCCATGCCGGTCTTGCCGCGGCGCTCGCCGGCCGCGTCTCGCTATCGCGGGTGCGCGCCGCGTCGCTGCGCATCGACCTGGCGGAGGAAGCGCCGCCGCGCGCCGCGCCGCCGGCATTCGCCTTCGGCATCGCGCTCGGTGCCGCGGACATCGATCTGGTCGAGGTGCGCCGCGGGAACGCGACCTATGGTCTGCGCGCGGTCCACATCGACGAGGCCGCAGTCGCTGCCGGTGGTGCGATTTCCGCCCGGGCGAGCTTCCGCCTTGCGGACGAGCGCTTCCCGGCCGCGGTGCGCGGCGAGCTGCAAGGCATGCTGGAAAGCCTCCGCGTCTCGCTCGTCGCGCAGGAGGGCGACACCCGCGTCGAAGCACGCGCCGTCCTCAGCGCCGCTGCGGCGCGCCCGCTGCAGTCGATCGAGGCCCGCGCCGGACCGATCGACCTGCGGCGCTTCGACGCCGCCCTGCCCCACACCGCGCTGCAGATCGAATTGAAAGGCGCGGCCTCGACGAGCGATGCGCTGCGCGGCACGATCGCGCTGCGCAACGCCGAGCCCGGCGCACTCGACAAGGGCCTCGCGCCAGTGGTGCGCGTCGATGCGCGCATCGCCAGCGCCGACTTTTCAGCGCTGCGCCTCGAGGCGCTGCACATCGCCCTGGCCGGTGGCGGCCGGCTCGAAGGTGAAGCCCACGCGAGCCTGGAGAGCGTCAACGCGCTCCTGCAGGCGAGCGGCGTGGACCTGCGCGCGCTGCGATCCGACCTGCGCCGCACCACACTGCGCGGGCCGCTCGAGCTGTCGCTCACGCGCGAGGCGCAGCTCATCGACGGCAACCTCTCGCAGGAAGGCATGAGCCTGGATGCGCGCGTCGTGCGCCATGGCAGCCGCGTCGAGGTCCGCAAGCTGCGCGCCGCCGCCGCGGGCGGCGAAGTGACGGGAAACGGCAGGCTCGATCTCGAAGGCCGCTGGCCGTTCCGCGCCGCGCTCGCGTTCCGCCGCTTCAATCCAGCGGCGTTCGGCGACTATCCGGAAGGGTCGATCAGCGGCACCGCGACGCTCGGCGGCCGGCTCGCCGGCGAGCGCGACATCGAAGCGCGCTGGGTCGTCGCCGGCAGCGAGCTCAACGGTCTGCCGCTCGAAAGCACGGGCAACGCGCGCATCGCCGGGCGGCGCGTGCTGCGGGCGCGGATCGAATCGCGGCTGGGCCAGACACGCGCCAGCGCGCACGGCGCGTTCGGCCGGCCGGGGGACGAGCTGGTGTGGACCCTGAATGCACCGCGGCTAGCCGAGATCGATCCTCGCCTCGAGGGAAAGGCTCGCGCGAGCGGCGTACTCTCAGGGTCCTGGGAAAACCCGCAGGGACGCTTCGACGCCCTGGCGGAAGCGCTGCAGATCGGCGAGGGGCCGCGCTTCAGCGCGGTCAGCGCCCGCCTCGCCGGCAGCCTCGCGCGCCACGAGGCAGCGATCGCGCTGCGCGGGCGCGATCTCGATCTCGAGCTCGACGTGCGCGGCGGCTGGGGCTCTCAGGGCTGGGCGGGCGAGGTGCGCTCGGCCGTGAACCGCGGCGACTATCCGCTGCGGCTGCTCACGCCCGCGGCGTTGAGCTTCGCACCGGATCGCTTGCAGCTCGGACGCCTGGAAGCGTCGCTGGGCGAAGGCCGCCTGCTGATCGAGGACCTGCGCTGGGCGCCGGGCGCGCTCGCCTCGCGCGGCGAATTCCGACGGCTGCCCGTGCACTGGCTGATCCTCGCGCTCGGCGCGACCCGCCAGGTGGGCGGCGACCTCGCGCTCGACGGCGAGTGGTCGATCGTCGCCGCGCCGAGGATCGACGGCGCGCTGCGGCTGCGTCGCGCAGCCGGCGATCTGGAGATTCTCGCCGACGCGCCGCTCGCGCTCGGCCTCGCCGAGACGAGCCTCGAAGCACGCTTCGCGCAAAGCCGCGTCAGCGTGCGTGGCCGCGTCGCGTCGCGCTTCGGAAATCTCGACGCGGGCGGCGAGATCGCCCCGGCCCCAGGGGCGAGCGGCCTCGCCCTCGGCGCCGATTCGACGCTGGCACTCGAGGGAAAGATCGCCTTCGCCGACGTGCGCCTTCTCTCGCGCGCGCTGCTCGCAGACGGGCGCGTCGAGGGCAAGCTGACGGGCGAGCTGAAAGCGACCGGCACCCTCGGCGAGCCGCAGCTGCACGGCGAGATTCGCGGCGAGGCGCTGGCGCTCGAGTTGCCCCCCTACGGTGTGTTCCTGCGCAACGGCGAGCTGCGCGCCAGCCTGCAGGGCGATCGCGTGCAGATCGACAGCTTCATCATTCACGGCGGCGAAGGCGAGCTCTCGGCGAGCGGCTCGGTGCCGTTGCGCCTCGCCGAGGGGAACGCGCGCATCGCCTGGACCGCGACCCGCTTCACCATCATGGACCGTCCCGAGCTCAGTCTGGTCGCCACCGGACGCGGCGAAGCGCACTTCGACGGCAAGAAACTCGCGCTGTCGGGCGACCTGCGCGCCGACCGCGGCCTGATCGAAGTGGCGCGCGAGCGCCTGCCGAAGCTTGGCGACGACATCCGCGTAGTCGGCGGCGAGCGTCCCGCGGCGCGCGAGCGCGGCCCGCTACCGGTGGCGCTCGACGTGCATCTCGACCTCGGCGACAACCTCGAGATCCGCGCGCAAGGACTGGAGGGCAAGCTCACCGGCCACATCGACTTCGCCACCACCGAAGAAGGCGAGCTACGCGCCTGGGGCAAGGTACAAACGCTGAACGCCACCTTCTACGCCTACGGCCAGAAGCTGCAGGTCGATCCCGGCATCCTGGTGTTCGACGGCCCGATCGACAATCCGTCGCTGCAGGTCACGGCCTGGCGTCGCAACATGGCGGTCGAAGCCGGCGTGCAGGTGAGCGGCACTGTACGCGCACCCCGCGTGCAGGTGGTCTCGCAGCCGTCGGTGCCGGAGGGCGAGCGCATCTCCTGGCTGGTGCTCGGCCGGGCGCCGAGCGACGCGACCAAGGCCGACCTCGGCCTGCTGCAAGCCGCGGCCGGCGCGCTGCTCGCGCGCGGCGACGCGATGCCGCTCGACCGGCGTATCGCCCGCGCTTTCGGCCTCGACGAGATCACTCTGCGCGGCACGGGCGAAGCGCAGGATCGGGTCGTTGCCGTCGGCAAGCGGCTCTCCGACAAGCTCTACATCAGCTATGAGCAGGGCATCGGCACCATCGCCTCCAACCTGGTGAAGATGGATTACTCGCTTTCCCGGCGCTGGTCGCTGCGCGCGGAGACCGGTACCTCGAGCGGCGGCGGCCTGTTCTACCGCTTCTCCTGGGATTGAATTCACCATTCCCGCGATAGATACCGGGTGCGATTTGTCGTAACTTCGGGAGAAGATGAACCAGGGGATATCAGAACACCGGTTTTCGAGCCACGGCGGGCGCAGCGGCGGCCGCGCTTTCCAGTCCGACTCGCACGCCGGCAGCCAGGGCGCCCAGCGCGCGATCAAGATCCTGATCGCCGACGACGACCGCGACACGGTGCTGTCGCTGCGACTGCTCCTCTCGACCGAGGGCTACGAGGTCCTGGGCGTGCATGACGCCACGTCGGTGTTCTCGGCGGTGCGCGACTTCGATCCCGACGCGGTGCTACTCGACATCGGCATGCCGCAGATGACCGGTTACGACATCGCGAGGCAGTTGCGCAGCACCCGCGGCAACGACCTCCTGCTGATCGCCGTCACGGCCTGGAGCAAGTTCTCCGACAAGATGGCCGCGCATATCGCCGGCTTCGATCATCACGTTGCCAAGCCCTACCAGCCCCAACAGATCCTGGAACTGCTGAACCCGCTCGCCGACCATCTCGGCCGACTGTAGCCGTAACGACAACCTGTAGTGCTTTCCACGACTTGAGGCGGTTTCGCGAGGCGTGGGAGTATGCTCGGCTATGGCACAGCCGCAACCGGTCGAGCGCAGGATGCAGCGCGTCCTCGTGGTCGACGACAACATCGACAACGTGCGCTCGCTCGCGCTGCTGTTCAAGGTGATGGGCCATCACGTCGACTACGCGATCAACGCCATCGTCGCGGTGGACATGGCGGCGCGCTTCAAGCCCGACGTAGTGATCCTCGACCTGCTGCTTCCCGACGGGCATGGCGCCCAGGTGTGCCGCCAGATCCGCCTCAACCCCGAGCTCAGGTCGACGCGAATCTACGGCATCACCGGCAGCCAGAAGGAAACGGATCGCGAGCGTGCGATGCAAGCCGGGTGCGACGACGTGCTGATGAAGCCGGTGTCGCCCGAGACCTTCGAGCGCGTCCTAGCCGGAGAGACCCGCTCGGCGCAGCGAGATCTCGGAGAAAACTGAATCTGGTCGGGGCGGCGAGATTTGAACTCGCGACCACCTGCACCCCATGCAGGTACGCTACCAGGCTGCGCTACGCCCCGAGACTCGGGATTCTAGCCTCTTAGCTGGTCCAGAACCGCGCGCAATTCGCGCTTGATCGCGGCGACGTCGACGCCCGGGGCGCCGCTGCCGTTGCCGCGCGCCACCGGCGGCTCGACCTTGTCGTCCTGAAAGTCGTCGACGCGCGCATTGTCGATGCGCACGTTGTCGAGACGGTTGCGCGCACCGCTGATCGTGAAACCTTCCTCGTAGAGCAGCTCGCGGATCCGGCGGATGAGGAGCACTTCGTGATGCTGGTAGTAGCGGCGGTTACCGCGGCGCTTCACCGGCTTCAGCTGCGTGAATTCCTGCTCCCAGTAGCGCAGCACATGCGGCTTCACCCCGCACAGATCGCTCACCTCACCGATGGTGAAGTAGCGCTTGGCGGGGATCGGCGGGAGCTCAGCTTTCCTGCGACTTGGCTCCATGGCGCGCTTTCTCGACCATGGCCTTCAGCTTCTGGCTGGCATGGAAGGTAACCACGCGGCGAGCGCTGATGGGGATCTCCTCGCCAGTCTTCGGGTTGCGCCCGGGACGCTGCGGCTTGTCGCGGAGCTGGAAGTTGCCGAAGCCCGAGAGCTTCACGCTTTCGCCACGCTCGAGTGCCCCCCGGATTTCCTCGAAGAAGGCCTCGACCATGTCTTTGGCCTCGCGCTTGTTCAGCCCGACCTTCTCAAATAGCAGGTCGGCCAGCTCGGCCTTCGTCAACGTCATCGCTCGCTCCCCAAAATCCCTTTTTCCCTTTTATGTACGGAGAGTTGCGGAGAATCTGCGTCCCAGCAGGCTGACCAGTGCATCGCGGGCAGCATCTGCTTCCGCATCCGTGAGGGTGCGTTCAGTATCTTGCATAACTACCCGGAAAGCAAGGCTTTTTGTCCCTGCGGGGAGGCTGGCGCCGCGGTAAAGGCTGAAAAGCCGGACCGAACGGACGATCGGGGGTTTTTCGGCTTCGATGGCGTCCAGAACGCCTTGGACGGGGGTCCCTGCAGGAAAAATGAGGGCGATGTCCCGGACCACCGGTGGCTGGTCGGAAATTGCCCCTGGATGGGGCATGGGGACCGCCTCCAGCGCCGCCGCATCGATCTCGAACAGCACCGCCGCCTGGGCCAGGCCGTACTTCTGCTGCCACTTCGGATGCAGCTCGCCGATCGCTCCCACGGGCTGACCATCGAGCAGGATTCGCGCCGAGCGGCCGGGATGGAAGGCAGGGTGCGGCGCCGCCTCGAAGCGCACGGCGAGCGGCGTCGCCAGTGCCTCGACATCGGCCTTCACGTCGAAGAAATCGACGCCGCGCGAGGGCTCGTCCCATTGCTCCTCCGCGAGCGGGCCGAACGCGGCCGCGCCAATGCGCATCGGCTGGCGCAGGCCAGCGACGCTGAGCGGGCCGTCCTGGGCAGCCGGGTCACGCAGGAACACGCGCCCGAGCTCGAAGACGCGAATGCGCGGCACCTTGCGGTCCTGGTTGTACTTGACCTTCTGCAGCAGCGAGCCGATCAGGCTGGTGCGCATCACCGATTGCTGGCTGGCGATCGGGTTGAGCAGCCGGATCGGGTTCGTCTCCCCCGCCAGATCGGCCTCCCACGCCGGCTCGACAAAGCTGAAATTGATCACCTCGCGATAGTCGCAGGCCGCCAGGCGCTCGCGCAGGTCGTGCTGGCTGCGCAGCCCTTCCGGGCTCTTCGAGAAAACCGCGGCGGCCCGAGGCGGGTGCGCGGCGATTCGCTCGAAGCCGTGGATCCGCGCCACTTCCTCGATCAGATCTTCCTCGATGGCGATGTCGAAGCGATAGGTCGGCGGCGTGACCGTGAAGACCGTGGATTTTTTCTTGAACGCGAAGCCCAGCTTCGAGAACGCCGCCGCCATTTCCTTCGGCGCGATGGGAGTACCGATGATCTTCTGCGCCCGCGCGACGCGCATCGCGACCGGCTTGCGTTTCGGCAGGCGCGCAACCTTGTCGACCGTCGGACCGGGCTCGCCGCCGCAGATGTCGAGGATGAGGCGCGTGGCGCGCTCGATGCCGTCGACGTTGTTGGCGAAGTCGACGCCCCGCTCGAAGCGATGCGACGCGTCGCTGGAGAAGTTGAAGCGCCGCGCGCGGCCCTGGATCGCGTCGGGCCAGAAGAACGCCGACTCGAGGAAGATGTTCTTCGTCACCTCGTCGGCCTTGGTGCTCTCGCCGCCCATAATTCCGCCCAGCCCAATGACGCCGGACTCATCGGTGATGCACAGCACCGAGGGATCGACTTCGACCTCCTGGCCGTTCAGCAGCGGCACCTTCTCGCCCTTGCGGCCCCAGCGCACGTCGATCGCGCCGCGCAGCTTGTCGAGATCATAGACGTGCAGCGGCCGGCCGAGCTCGAGCATCACGTAATTGGTGACGTCGACCAGCGCCGAGATCGAGCGCTGCCCGGCCTGCTCGAGGCGGCGCCTCATCCATTCGGGTGTCGGTGCTTTCGCATCGACGCTGCGGATCACGCGACTCGCGAAGCGGCCACAGCCATCGGGCGCCGAAATGCGTACGGGGTGTTTCTCGGCACTCTTTTTCGCGACCGGTTTGATCTCAGGGGAAACCAGCCGCGAACCTGTGAGCGCGGAAACCTCTCTCGCTACCCCGAGGATCGACAAGCAATCGGCGCGGTTCGGCGTGAGCTTGAGCGTCATGACGTACTCGTCGAGCTCGAGCAGGCCGGAATGATCG
>LSTF01000063.1 GCA_001644455.1 Betaproteobacteria bacterium SCGC AG-212-J23 | reverse complement strand
ACTCGATGAACGCGCGGCGAGGCTCGACCTCGTCGCCCATCAGCTTGGTGAAGATCTCGTCCGCGGCGATGCCATCCTCGATCTGCACCTTCAGCAGACGGCGCGCCGAGACGTCCATGGTCGTCTCCCAGAGCTGCTCCGGGTTCATCTCACCCAGGCCCTTGTAGCGTTGCAGCGTCATCGAGCGCTTCACTTCGGCCAGCAGCCAGCGCATGGCTTCGGGGAAGTCCCGCACCGGCTGCTGCTTGTCGCCACGCTGCATGGTGGCGCCCTCGCCGACCAGGTCCTTCAGCATGGCCGCCGTCTGGCGAATCTGCCCGTAGTCGCCGGAGAGGATGAATTCGCTGTCGATGGTGCTCATGCGCACGTTGCCGTGCCGGGTACGCTCGATGCGAATCTGGTAACGCTCGGTCTTCTGGTCGAAATGGGGCGCGACGGCGATGCCCGCACCACCGATCGCCTGCTCGAGCGTCTCGGCCGATGCTTCGGCGGTCTCGCGGCGCGAAAGGTCGACCTGCACGCCGCGCAGCAGCGCCTGCAGCACTTCGCGATCGATGAGACGCGAGACGCGCTCGATCACCGCTTCGGAGACCAGGTAGGACTTCGCCAGCTGCGCCAGCGCTTCGCCGTTGATCGGTTCGCGCCCCGATCCCGGGTGCAGCGCCGCGTCGACCAGAGCCTGACGCAGCATGAATTCGTTCAGCTCGTGCTCGTCCTTGAGATAGCGCTCTTCCTTGCCGAGCTTCGCCTTGTAGAGCGGCGGCTGGGCGATATAGATGTGGCCGCGCTCGACCAGCTCCGGCATCTGCCGGTAGAAGAAGGTGAGGAGCAAGGTGCGAATGTGCGAGCCGTCGACGTCGGCGTCGGTCATGATGATGATGCGGTGGTAGCGCAGCTTGTCGGCGTTGTACTCCTCCTTGCCGAAGCCGCAGCCGAGCGCCGTGATGAGGGTCGCAATCTCCGCCGAGGAGAGCAGCTTGTCGAAGCGCGCCCGCTCGACGTTGAGGATCTTGCCCTTCAGCGGCAGGATCGCCTGGAACTTGCGATCGCGCCCCTGCTTCGCCGAGCCGCCGGCAGAATCGCCCTCGACGAGATAGAGCTCGCACAGCGCCGGGTCGCGCTCCTGGCAGTCGGCGAGCTTGCCCGGCAGGCCTACGCCGTCGAGCACGCCCTTCCTGCGGGTCATGTCGCGCGCCTTGCGCGCCGCTTCGCGCGCCCGCGCCGCGTCGACGATCTTCGAGGTGACGATGCGCGCGTCCGCCGGCCGCTCCTCCAGAAACTGGCGCAGCTTCTCGGCGACGATCTCCTCGACCACCGGTCGGACCTCGGAGGAAACGAGCTTTTCCTTGGTCTGCGAGGAGAACTTCGGCTCGGGTACCTTCACCGATAACACGCAGGCGAGGCCTTCGCGCATGTCGTCGCCGGTGGTCTCGACCTTGGCCTTTTTCGCGACGTCTGTTTCCTCGATGTACTTGTTGAGCACGCGGGTCATTGCCGCGCGCAACCCGGTGAGGTGCGTGCCGCCGTCCTTCTGCGGGATATTGTTGGTGAAGCAGAGAACGCTTTCCTGGTAGGAGTCGTTCCATTGCATCGAGACCTCGGCGGTGATGCCGTCCTTCAGTCCCGTGCCGTGAAAGATATTCGGGTGCAGGACGTTCTTCGCCCGGTTCATGTACTCGACGAAGCCGCGCACGCCGCCCGTGAAGGCGAAGTTCTCTTCCTTGGCGGCGCGCTTGTCGATCAACAGGATCTTGACGCCGTTGTTGAGGAAAGAGAGCTCGCGCAACCGCCGCGCCAGGATGTCGTAGTGGAAATCGACGGCGCCGAAGATCTCCTGCGAGGCGAGGAAATGCACTTCGGTGCCGCGCCGCTCGGTGGTGCCGATCTCCTTCAGCGGATCGACCGCGACACCCTTGCGAAACTCCATCTGGTGGGCGCGCCCCTCGCGCCAGATGGTGAGGCGCAGCCACTCCGAGAGGGCGTTCACGACCGACACGCCGACACCGTGCAAGCCGCCTGAGACCTTGTAGGTATTGGAGTCGAACTTGCCGCCGGCGTGCAGCTCGGTCATGACGATCTCGGCCGCGGAGCGCTTGGCTTCGTCGTCATCCTTGATGCCGGTCGGAATGCCGCGGCCGTTGTCGAGCACCGAAACCGAGTTGTCGGTGTGGATGGTGACGATGATCTCGTCGCAGAAGCCGGCGAGCGCTTCGTCGACCGCGTTGTCAACCACCTCGAACACCATGTGATGCAGGCCGGTGCCGTCCGAGGTATCGCCGATGTACATCCCCGGGCGCTTGCGCACCGCGTCGAGGCCCTTCAGGACCTTGATCGCGTCCGAGCCGTAGTCGCTGCCGTTACCGTTGCCTTTGCCGTCCGACATTCGTTCCCTAGATCCTCATCGGCATGACGACGTAGCGGAAATCCTTTTCCGAGGGATAGCTGATCAACGCGCTGGACGAAGCGTCGCCGAAGGCGCACTCGATGTTCTCGCCGCCGACGTTGTTCAGCACGTCCAGGAGGTAATTGACGTTGAAGCCGATGTCGAGCGCATCGCCCGCATACTTGACTTCGACTTCTTCGTTGGCCTCCTCCTGCTCGGCGTTCGAGGAAACGATCTTCAGGCTGCCATCGGTCAGCACCCAGCGCACGCCGCGAAACTTCTCGTTCGACAGGATCGCCGCGCGCTGCAACGCCTGGCGCAGGTTCTCGCGGCTGACGGACAGCTTGTTCTTGTGGCCGGTGGGAATGACCCGGGTGTAGTCCGGGAACTTGCCGTCGATCAGCTTGGAGACGAGCTCCACCGTGCCGAAGCGGAACGCCGCCTGGGTCGCCGAGATCTCGATGTTTACTTCCTCGTCGCTATCGGCGAGAAGCTTGGAGAGCTCGAGCACGGTCTTGCGGGGCACGATCACCTCCTGGCGCGGCAGCTTGCCGCCCAGATCGGTTGCCGCGTACGCCAGCCGGTGGCCATCGGTCGCGACGAGCTTCAGCTGCCCGTCCTCGACCACCATCAGCAAGCCGTTCAGGTAGTAGCGGATGTCCTGCTGCGCCATCGCGTACTGCACCAGCCCAAGCAGCCGCCGCAGCGACTTCTGGTTGAGGCTGAACTTGGCGGCCTCGCCCGCCGGCTTCGCCAGGCGGGGAAAATCCTCCGCCGGTAGCGTCTGCAGCGTGAAGCGGCTCTTCCCGGCCTTCACGAGCAAGCGCTTGTCCTGGGCTTGCAGGGTCAGATCGGCGCTGTCTGGAAGCGCCCGCAGGATGTCCACCAGCTTGCGCGCGCCTACGGTGATCGCTTTGGTCTCGCCCGTCGCCTGCAGCGGCGTGCGCGCGGTGATCTGGATTTCGATGTCAGTGGCGAGGAAAGCCAGGTTCTGTCCGGTCTGCTCGATCAGCACGTTCGAGAGAATCGGCAGCGTATGGCGCCGCTCGATGATGCCGCTCACCGCCGAAAGTGGCGTGAGGATGTCGTCGCGTTTCGCTTTGATCATTTGTTATTGCCTTCTATTTCTTAGTAGTAATAGCTAATAGAGAGCAAGCAAACACGGGATAAGTCGGGAATTCACTGTCCTGGCCGCAAGTTAAGTCGTCCCAAACCGCGCTGGAAAGCTGTGCATGGCGGCTGTACCAGTGTGGACAGATTCCGGACCGCGCCGAAAACAGCGGCTTATGCACAAAGCACACACAGCTTCTCCACGCTCAACCCTTCAACACCTGTTCGAGCACGAGATAGTCACGATTCAGACTGGTGTCGTGCTTGCGCAAGCTGGCGATGGTGCGACAGGCATGCAGCACGGTCGTGTGGTCGCGGTTGCCGAACGCTTCGCCGATCTCCGGCAGGCTCATCTGCGTCAGGTCCTTGGCGAGCGCCATGGCGACCTGGCGGGGCCGGGCGAGGTTGCGGCTGCGCTTCTTCGAGTGCATGTCGGAGACCTTGATCTTGAAGTACTCGGAAACGGTCTTCTGGATGCCTTCGACGCTGATCTGGCGGCTGTTGAGGTTGAGGATGTCGCGCAGGGCTTCCTTGGCCAGGTCGAGCGACAGCTCCCGCTCGGTAAAGCGCGAAAAGGCGAGCACCTTCTTCAGCGCTCCCTCGAGCTCGCGCACGTTGGAGCGGATGTGCTTGGCGATGAAGAAGGCGATGTCCTCGGAGAGCCCCACCGCCTCGGCTTCGGCCTTCTTCAGCACGATCGCCACCCGCATCTCGAGCTCCGGGGGCTCGATTGCCACCGTCAGACCCCAGCCGAAGCGCGAGATCAGGCGCTCCTCCATCCCGGCAATTTCCTTCGGATAGGTGTCGCAGGTAATGACGATTTGCTTGTGCGCTTCCACCAGGGCGTTGAAGGCGTAGAAAAACTCTTCCTGGGTGCGGCCCTTGTTGGAGAAAAACTGGATGTCGTCGATCAGCAGGAGATCCAGCGAGTGGTAGTACCGCTTGAATTCGTCGAAGGACTTCTGCTGGTAGGCGCGCACGACGTCGGTGACATACGCCTCGGCGTGGATGTAGCGGATGCGGGCCTGGGGCCGGGCGTCCGCCAGCGTGTTGCCGATCGCTTGCACGAGGTGGGTCTTGCCGAGGCCGACCCCGCCATAGACGAACAGCGGGTTGTAGGAAATGCCGGGGTTCTCCGCCACCTGGATGGCCGCCGCCCGGGCGAGCTGGTTGGCCTTGCCGGTGACGAAACTGTCGAAGGTGAAAGCTCGGTTCAGGCGCGAACGCTCGGCCAGTGTCGGTGCTGCCGGCTCGGCGCGCGGCGCCGGCGGGGTGGCTCGCGCTGCGGGCTCCGCGCTGCGCGCGAGAACCAGTCGCACGCCCAACTCGCGGCCGCTCGTTTCGGCCGCGAGCCGCTCGATGCGGGCGGCGAAGCGCTCGCGAACGAGCTCGAGGACGAACCGGTTGGGCGCGGTCAGGACCAGCGTATCGCTGGCGATATCCGCCTCAGGAGCGAGAGGCCGGATCCAGGTATTGAACTGCTGCGCGGGGAGTTCCTGCTCGAGGCGGCGTAAGCAGGCATCCCAGAGATTTTGCATCTTGTGATTGGGGGCCTAAAACGAGCTCGAATTTTACTCGCTTCGTCATGGCTTATCCACGCGAAAATTGCTCGAGAAGATGCAGCAAAACGATTTGACAATGCGTTCACGCGCACGCTCTAATACCGCCCTTTTTCGGATCGGCAGATGGCAACCAAGCGCACATACCAACCTTCCAAGACACGGCGTGCCCGGCGCCACGGCTTTCTGGTGCGCAGCCGCACACCCGGCGGACGCAAAGTTCTGCGCAATCGGCGCGCCCGCGGTCGGCGCCGGCTCGCGCTATAGTCGCTCCCACAACGCGTGCGAAGCGCTTTGGGCTCGGCGCGGCGAGGCGGCTGCGGCGCAAGGCCGACTTCGAGCGGCTGCTGCGACAAGGAAAGCGCCTGCGCGCCGACGGATACACCTTCTTCATCGAGCGGCGCGCGGCCGGGGGTCCGAGGCTGGGGATTCTCGTCTCGCGCCGGCATAGCGCGGCGGCATCGGAGCGCAATTCCCTGAAGCGCCGCATCCGCGAGGCGTTCCGCCTGGAGCAGGCCAGCCTCGGCCCGCTCGACGTGCTGGTGCGGCCGCCTGAACGCATCGAGGCTTCGGCGGACATGATGAGACGGTTGCGAAGGCTGCTCGGCGAGCTCGACAAATGATCGCGAATTTCCTGCGCTTTGGCGTGCGTGCCTACCAGGTGGGCTTGAGCCCCCTGCTGCCGCGCGCCTGCCGCTTCTATCCGAGCTGCTCCGAATACGCTGCGGAAGCGCTCGCGCGCCACGGCGCGTGCCGCGGCTGCTGGCTGGCCGCGCGCCGCTTGGTGCGTTGCGGCCCCTGGCATCCCGGCGGCTGCGACCCGGTGCCCTGATCATGGATATCCAAAGACTCATCCTGCTGTTCATCTTCGGCTTCTCGATGCTGATGCTCTGGGAAGGCTGGGACCGCGAGCATCGGCCGAAGCCGACGCCGCAGACTCAGAACGCCCAGCAATCCCAGGGCGTGCCGGTGCCTGCGGCGCCCGCCGCGCCGGGACAACCGGCAGCGCCCGATGCGAAACCCGCGGCGCCCGCGGTGCCGGCGGTGGAACCGCAGGCACGCGGCGAGACGGTGCGGGTCACGACCGACCTGGTCGTCGCGGAGATCGATACGCTCGGCGGCACCTTGAAGCGCCTGGAGCTTCTGCGTCACAAGGACTCGGAAGACGAGAAGAAAAACCTGGTGCTGCTGCGGCAGGATCATCACTACGAAGCGCAGAGCGGGATCGCGGGCGAAGGCGGCCCGAATCACCGCACCCTCTGGCGCGTCCTGCCGGGTGAGCGATCACTCGCGGAAGGCGCGGAACGCGTCGAGGTGCGCCTCGCCGCCCAGGGACGCGACGGCCTCGAGGTGCAGAAGGTCTATACCTTCAGGCGAGACAGCTACGTCGTCGACGTCTCGCTCGAGCTGCGCAACCCGCGGCCGCAAGCCGTGACCGCGTACGCCTACTTCCAGCTCACGCACGACGGCAAGCCGCTCGCCGATGCCAATACGCTCGCGCACTCTTTCGGCGCCCAGAGCTATATCGGCTTCGCCCTGTATTCCAAGGAGCACGCCTTCGAGAAGGTTCCGCCCTCGGATCTGGACAAGAACAAGGAGCACACGACCCGCGCGGACAACGGCTGGCTCGCGTTCGTGCAGCATTACTTCGTCTCCGCCTGGCTGCCGCGCGACGGGACGCGCGACTACATCATGGAGAAGCGCCAGGACGGAACCTATGCCGGCAGGGTGCTGATCCCCGTGCAGGTCGCCGGTGGCGCAAGCGCCAGCGTCACGGTGCCGCTCTACAGTGGTCCGCAGGAGAAGCGACGCCTGGAGGGCGCCGCTCCAGGCCTCGACCTGGTGGTCGACTACGGCTGGCTGACGGTGATCGCTTGGCCGCTGTTCTGGCTGCTGGAGAAATACCACGCCCTTTCGGGCAACTGGGGCGTGGCGATCATCCTACTCACGGTGACGATCAAGCTCATTTTCTTCCCGCTCTCGGCCGCCAGCTACAAGTCGATGGCGAAAATGAAGCTCGTTACGCCGCGGTTGCAGAAGATCCGCGAGACCTACGGCGACGACCGGCAGAAGATGAACCAGGCGATGATGGAGCTCTACAAGACCGAGAAGATCAATCCGCTCGGCGGTTGTTTCCCGATCGTGGTGCAGATCCCGGTGTTCATCGCGCTCTATTGGGTGCTGCTCGCGGCGATCGAGCTGCGGCACGCGCCGTTCATGCTGTGGATCCACGACCTGGCGGCGCTCGATCCCTACTACGTGCTGCCGATCCTGATGACCGTCACCATGGTGCTGCAGACCAGGATGAACCCGGTGCCGCCGGATCCGGTGCAGGCCAAGGTGATGCAGTTCATGCCGTTCGTGTTCAGCATCTTCTTTTTCTTCTTCCCGGCGGGGCTGGTGCTCTACTGGCTCGTGAACAACGTCCTCTCGATCGCCCAGCAATGGCAGATCCAGCGGATGTTCGACCGCGACAAGCCGGCGCATGCCAAGCGATGACGTAGGGCGCGACACCATCGCGGCGATCGCCACGCCGGCCGGGCGTGGCGGAATCGGGGTAGTGCGCGTCTCCGGCCCCGAAGTGCCGCGCATCGCGCGAGCGATCCTCGGTCGCATCCCCGAGCCGCGCGTCGCGACTTTGGGCAATTTCGCCGACCTCGACCAGGGTATCGCCTTGTACTTCCCCGCGCCGCATTCCTATACGGGCGAGGCGGTGCTCGAGCTGCAGGGGCACGGCGGTCCGATGGTCATGCAAATGGTTCTCCGCGCCTGCCTCGATGCCGGTGCCAGGCTCGCGGAGCCCGGCGAGTTCACCCGCCGCGCCTTCCTTGAAGGCCGGCTCGATCTCGCTCAGGCCGAAGCGGTCGCGGATCTCATCGACGCAACGACGCAGGAGGCGGCGCGCTCGGCGTTGCGCTCGCTCGAAGGCGAGTTCTCCGCGGCCGTGACGGAGCTGGTCGCGCAGCTGACCGAGCTGCGCGCGCTGGTCGAGGCGATGCTCGACTTTCCGGAGGAGGAGGTCGATCCGCTCCACGCGAAGGATGCGGCGGCGCGCCTGAGCCATACCCGCGCCGCGCTGGAGGAGGTGCTGGGGAAAAGCAGGCAGGGGAGCTTGTTGCGCAGCGGCGTGCATGTCGTGCTCGCCGGCCGGCCGAACGTCGGCAAGTCGAGCCTGCTCAACCGCCTGAGCGGCGGCGAACGCGCGATCGTCACTCCGGTTCCGGGCACGACGCGCGACGCGCTGCGCGAGCCGATCCAGATCGAGGGCGTGCCGCTGGTGCTGGTCGACACCGCCGGATTGCGCCCCGAAGCGGACGCCATCGAACAGCTTGGCATGGAGCGCACGCGCCGCGAGCTGGAACGCGCCGACGTGGTTCTCGTGGTGCACGAAGCGGGCAGCAGGGAATCGCTGCCCGAGCCGCTGCCGGTGGGTACCTGCCGCCTGGACATCTACAACAAGATCGACCTCGCGGCGGATTTTGAAGTGCCGGCGGCCGGCATTGCCGTGTCGGCGAAGACCGGTGCAGGCCTCGATCGCCTGCGCCAGGCGATTCTCGAGGCTGCGGGGTGGAGCGCGACCGGGGAATCGGTGTACCTCGCCCGCGAGCGGCACCTGCGCGCGCTGCAGACCGGCCGGGCGCATCTCGCTGCGGCCGAGCGCGAGTTGCCGCGCTGGGAGCTCTTCGCCGAGGAGTTGCGGCTCGCGCAGGTCGCACTCGGAGCGATCACGGGCGAGTACAGAGCGGACGATCTCCTCGGCGAGATCTTTGCGCGCTTCTGCGTCGGCAAGTGAAGCCGGCGCGCGACAGTTGGCAAAACCCGGCGCTGGCGCTGCTGCTGTGCGTCGCGGCGGGATCGCTCTTCGCCTGGCTGCACATGCCGCTGCCCTGGATCCTGGGTCCTTTGGTCGCGATGGCGGCCTGTAACTTCGGCGGCGCCGAGCTGCGCGCGGTGCGAGGGGCGCGCGAGACGGGGCAGATCGCGATTGGTATCGCGCTCGGCCTGTATTTCACTCCCGAGGTCGGCGGTTACGTGCTTTCGCACTGGGCGCTTCTGCTCGGCGCAGGCCTGTTCGCGATCGTGCTTGGCGTGCTGGGCGGCGCCATCCTTGCGCGGCTTGCGAACGTCGATCGCAGCACCGCGTTCTTCGCCAGCGTGCCGGGCGGAGCCGCCGAGATGACGCTGCTTGGCGAGCGCTACGGCGCGCGCCCGGATCGCATCGCTCTCGCCCAGTCACTGCGCATCCTGATCGTCGTCTTCGTCGTTCCTTTCGCGCTGACCTATTCGGGAGCGCACGGTCACGATCCCTACCTGGCCGCACCCGGTGCTTCGCTCGACTGGTCGCGGCTCGCATTGCTGATGGCCGGTGCCGCACTTGCCGGCGGCGTGATCACATTCTTCGGCTTGCCGAACGGATTCATGTTCGGGCCGCTCGCGCTGACGATCGTGCTGACGAGCTGCGAGGTCCCGCTCTCGACCATCCCGACCGGGCTGACCAACGTGGCGCAGCTCCTGATCGGTTGGGTGCTCGGGTCCCGGTTTGAGCGCCGCTCTCTGGCGAGCGCGCCTCGCTATGTTGCCGCGACCCTGGTGAGCATCTTCGCTGGCATCGTCTGCGCGGCCGCGTTTGGTGCGTTTCTGGGTTGGCTCTCCGGATTGTCGATTCCCACCATGGTGCTCGCCACGGCCCCCGGGGGCATCGCCGAAATGTGCATCACCGCCAAGGTCCTGCAACTCGGCGTCCCATTCGTTACAGCAGCGCATGTGAGCCGCGTATTCCTGCTGATTCTCAGCACCGGGCCCTTATACCGCGCTGCGGCAAACCTTCGCCACCGTTTCGACGTGAATAAGTAGTTGAAGAATATAAGTTTTATCCGTTCGGAGCAGGTCGCCCAACAGAGCGCCTGAAAGGCATGCGGTGCTAGAATCCGCGCCATTGCTTCCACCCTGATCGGCCCAGACCCACTGGGCCGTTTGCCTTTCTGGAGTCATTGATGACCGCTGCCGCTTCGCTTCCCTCCACCAACGCCCCAAGCTGGGTGCGCCATCACGGACTGCGTCAATGGGTCGCGGAGATCGCCGCCCTTGCGAAGCCGGATCAGATCGTCTGGTGCGATGGATCGGAGAGCGAGTATCAGCGGCTGTGCGACGAGCTCGTCGCCGCGGGCACTTTCACCCGCCTCAACCCCAAGCTGCGGCCCAACAGCTTCCTCGCGCGCTCGCATCCGAGCGACGTCGCGCGCATGGAAGAGCGGACTTTCATCTGCAGCGAATCGAAGGACGAGGCCGGTCCGACCAACAACTGGATCGACCCGCGCGAGATGCGCGCGACCTTGACGCGCCTCTTCGACGGCTGCATGCGCGGCCGCACCATGTACGTCGTTCCCTTCTCGATGGGGCCGATCGGCTCGCACATCGCCCAGGTGGGCGTCGAGATCTCGGACTCGGCCTACGTCGCGGTCAGCATGAAGCTCATGACGCGCATGGGCCGCGCGGTCGTCGATTGGCTCGGTGAGGACGGCAAATTCGTGCCCTGCGTTCACTCGGTCGGCGCGCCGCTCGCCTCCGGACAGAAGGACGTCGTCTGGCCTTCGAACGAGAAAGAGAAATGGATCGTCCACTTTCCCGAGACCCGCGAGATCTGGTCGTTCGGCTCGGGCTACGGCGGCAACGCGCTGCTCGGCAAGAAGTGCCTCGCGCTGCGCATCGCCTCGGTCATGGCGCGGGATGAGGGATGGCTCGCCGAGCACATGCTGATCCTCGGCCTGCAATCGCCAAAGGGCGAGAAGAGCTACATCGCCGCGGCTTTCCCGTCGGCCTGCGGCAAGACGAATCTCGCGATGCTCATCCCGCCCACCGCGCTTCAGGGCTGGAAGGTGACGACGGTGGGCGAGGACATCGCCTGGATCAAGCCCGGCAAGGACGGGCGCTTCTACGCCATCAATCCCGAGTACGGGCTGTTCGGGGTCGCGCCGGGAACCTCGGAACACACCAATCCGAACGCGATGCGCATGCTGAAGGAAAACGTCATCTTCACCAATGTGGCGATGACGCCCGACGGCGATGTCTGGTGGGAAGGAATGACCGATGAGGCGCCCACGAAGCTGACCGACTGGCAGGGCAAGCCGTGGACGCCCGCCGACGGCAAGCAGGGGCGCTTGGCTGCGCATCCGAATGCGCGCTTCACCGTGCCGGCGTCCCAATGCCCTTCGATGGACGAGCGCTGGGAAGATCCGCAAGGCGTGCCGATCGCGGCGTTCCTCTTCGGCGGTCGCCGCGCCTCCACGGTTCCGCTCGTCGTCGAAGCGCCGAGCTGGGACGAGGGCGTGTACATGGCGGCGACGTTGGGCTCGGAGACCACCGCGGCGATCACCGGCAAGGTGGGCGTCGTGCGACGCGACCCGATGGCGATGCTCGCGTTCTGCGGCTACAACATGGGCGACTACTTCGCTCATTGGCTGGCGATGGGCCGCAAGGTGAAGAGCCCGCCGCGCGTGTTCCGCGTCAACTGGTTCCGCCGCGACGCGCAGGGCAAATTCCTCTGGCCGGGCTTCGGCGAGAACATGCGCGTGCTGCAATGGGTCGCCGAGCGATGCCAGGGACGTGCCAAGGGCGTCGAGACGCCGCTCGGCATCATGCCCCGCTTCGAGGACATCAACTGGACGGGACTGGACAAGCTTTCGCCGTCGCAATACGCCGAGCTGACCCGGATCGATGCCGGTTCCTGGAAAGAAGAGCTCGCGCTGCACGACGAGTTCTTCGCCAAGCTCGGCAAGCATCTGCCGGACGCGCTGGAAGCGCGTCGCGGCGGTATGCACCAGCGCCTCGCCGCCTAGCGGTTTCTCAGAGTCAGTCTCGCGAGCGCCGCGCCTGCTAGCGCGCTCGCTGCTGCGCCGGCGATCGCAGCGCTCGAGCGGTGGGTCTCGAGCAGCAGGCCTCCGCCCGCCAGTCCAAGCCCCACGCCCGCGAGCAGCGCGCTCGCCGACCAGGTAAACGCTTCGGCGGTGTGCTCCGGCCGCACGCTCTTCGCCACCAGCATCGACTGCACGATCAGCACGGGCGCCATAACGATGCCCGTGGCGAAACCGATTGCGGCGAATGCAGCCGGGTGCGACGCGAGAGCGAGAAGCGCCAGTCCGACGCCCATCAGCGCGAGGAGAAGAGAGAACTGCGGTGCAAGGGGCAGCCGCCAACTCCGGCTGCCGTAGGCGAGACCGCCGAATGCGCTGCCGACGCTCATCAGGCCGAGGAGCAGGCCGGCGAGGGCGACGGAGCCGCTCTCGGTCGCGTATGCCGTGACGCCGATCTCGAGGAAACCGAATGCGGCGGCGAAGCACAGCACCACGATGACGAGTGGAATGAATCCGCTTTCCCCGAGCGGCCCGAGCAGCCGCGCCGACGTGCGCGGTTCGATCTTCCAGGTGCGCACCGCCGCCGAGCGGAGAAAGAGCAGCGCGCCGGCAGCGCCGCACGCGGCGGCGAAGTAGACAGCGAGCGCGGGCGAAGCGAACGCCACGAACAGCGCGACGAGCACCGGTCCGAGAATGAAGATCAGCTCGATCAGCACCGACTCGAGCGAATATGCGGTCGAGAGCAGGAGTTCGTTCGCCAGACGCTGACGGAAGTAAGTCCGCATGCATACCGTGATCGGCGGAAACGTCGCGCCGACGGCTGCGGCGAGCAGAATCGCGGGCGCGCCGAAGCGCTCGATGGTCCAGACGAGCGAGATAAGTGCCATCGGGAACAGCACCCCTGTTGCTGAAAGCACCGCCCTCGGCCCGCGGCGATCGATGACGCGGCCGAAGATCGGCGCCATGATCGCGAGTCCTGCCATATAGAAGGCGGCCGCAGCGCCACCTTGCGCAAACGAGCCGAGCGCGGCCTGGACGAAGAGAAGAACGGCGAGCCCGGTGATGCCGATTGGCAGCCGGCCGATGAACGATGCAGCGAAGATCTCGCGCACATCGCGCGCTTGCAGGAGATCCCTATAGCGGGTGAGCGAAATCACGGGCTCGCCATTCTCCATGCTGCAGAGCAGCAATCCATTGTTGTTTCACGTGAAACCTCCAAGACGTCCCGTTCCACGTGGAACGTCGCTAAAATTCGCCGCTCGCATGTCCACCCGGGAATTCGATGTCATCGTTATCGGCGGCGGTCACGCCGGTACCGAGGCCGCCTTGGCGTCAGCGCGCCTCGGCTGCAAGACGCTCCTACTCACTCATAGCATCGAAACTCTTGGCCAGATGTCCTGCAACCCGTCCATCGGCGGGATTGGCAAGGGACATCTCGTCAAAGAGATCGACGCGCTCGGTGGCGCCATGGCGATCGCCACCGACGAGGCGGGAATCCAATTCCGAACGCTCAATGCGTCCAAGGGGCCCGCGGTCCGCGCGACCCGAGCCCAAGCAGACCGCGTCCTCTATCGCCAGGCGATCCGCCACAGGCTCGAAAACCAGCATCATCTGAGCCTCTTCCAGCAAGCGGTCGACGATATCGAAGTCTTGGGCGAGCGCGCCGTCGGCGTCGTGACCCAACTCGGCTTGCGCTTCAGTGCCCGCGCAGTCGTTCTCACCGCGGGGACCTTCTTGGCCGGGCGGATCCACGTCGGCCTGGACAACTACGAGGCAGGGCGCGCCGGCGATCCGGCCGCAGTGACACTCGCAGCGAGGCTGCGGGAGATGAAGCTGCCAGTCGGGCGCCTCAAGACCGGGACGCCACCGCGCCTCGATGCCCGCAGCATCGACTTCTCGAAGCTCGAGGTGCAGCCGGGTGATCAGCCCGAGCCGGTGTTCTCGTTCATGGGGCGGCGCGACCTGCATCCTCGCCAGCTGCCGTGCTGGATCGCGCACACCAACGAGCGCACGCACGAGATCATTCGCGGCTCGCTTGACCGCTCGCCGATGTACACGGGCGTGATCCAGGGGGTAGGCCCGCGCTATTGCCCCTCGATCGAAGACAAGGTGCACCGCTTCGCCGGCAAGACGAGTCATCAGATCTTTCTCGAGCCGGAAGGCCTCTCGACCAACGAGATCTATCCCAACGGCGTCTCGACCAGCCTGCCGTTCGATACCCAGGTAGCGCTGGTGCATTCGGTCCAGGGTCTGGAAGCGGCCGAACTGGTGCGGCCGGGGTATGCGATCGAGTACGACTACTTCGATCCGCGAGCGCTCCGAGCGACGCTTGAAACAAAAGGCATCGCGGGGCTGTTCTTCGCCGGCCAGATCAATGGCACGACCGGCTACGAGGAGGCCGCAGCGCAGGGCCTCCTGGCCGGAACCAACGCTGCCTTGCAGGTCCAGGGCCGCGATCCCTGGTGGCCACAACGGGATCAGGCCTATCTGGGCGTGCTGGTCGACGATCTGGTCACGCAGGGGGTTTCGGAGCCGTATCGGATGTTCACCAGCCGCGCGGAGTACCGGCTGACACTGCGCGAGGACAACGCCGATCTGCGGCTGAGCGAAACCGGGCGGAAGCTCGGCTTGATCGACGATGAGCGCTGGGACGCATTTTCCCGAAAGCGCGACGCGATCTACCAAGAGGAGCAGCGCTTGAAATCGGAGTTTGTGAGCACTGGCTCTCACAAAACAGCGTCTAAATTCGACATTCTTCGCCGCCCGGAGACGACATACGCCGATGTGGCAGGGAGCGCTTCGGCAGCACCGGACGCGGCTGCCCAAGTCGAAATCCGAGCGAAGTACGAGGGGTACATCGAGCGGCAACGCCTCGAGGTCGCGCGGCGCCAGGAGCACGAGGGACTCGCGCTGCCGCTCGACCTCGACTATGCGGGCGTGAAGGGCCTGTCGAAGGAAGCCCAGCAGAAGCTGAACCGTCATCGGCCGGAAACGATCGGCCAGGCGTCGCGCATTTCGGGGATCACGCCGGCGGCGATTTCGCTGCTGCTGGTGCATCTGAAGCGGGGATTCGCCGCACAGAAAAAGACGGCATGACGCCGCGCGCTGCGCTCGATCTCGGGCTCGCCGAGCTCCGGCTTTCGCTGTCCGACACGGCGCGCGCGCAGCTGAT
>LSTF01000062.1 GCA_001644455.1 Betaproteobacteria bacterium SCGC AG-212-J23 | reverse complement strand
AATCGTTCGCGGACAGGGCCGACCGCCTCGGGGCGGACTTCATCCTCAAGCCGATCCACAAGGAGCGGCTGCTCGCGAGCGTCGCAAGGCACATCAGACCCTGAGCAGGTCGGGCGAGAGGTACTGCTTGCGGAAGGTCTCGAAATCCACCTTGTCCGCGGCTTCCAGCCGGCGCTGCTCCGCGAGCGACTCGGTGGCCAGGCGCTCGAAGCGCTCCTTGCTGCCCGGGCCCAGGGCCAGGCTGCGCAAGCTCCCGGCGTGCAGCATCGACTCGGCGAGGGCGAAGCGCACGTAGGAATTGGCGTGGTTGCGCGCCATGGCGTGCAGGACGCGCGCCGACGGCGCGGCGTTCGGGTTCGAGATGATTACCGCCGCGCCCATCAACGCGTCGAGGTAGGCCGTGCCGCCGCCGTGCGCCGCGTCGAGCGCCTTGGCGATCGGCAGGCAGGCATCGAGCAGGTGCCGGCCCCAGGCCATGAGCGTGATCTTCTCCTTGCCCCGTTCGAGTTGCAGTCCCGGCTCGCGGCCCTTCAGGGCCACGGCCTGCTGGTTACGGCTGAGCGCCGCGATCTCCTCCGGCGTGTCGTCAGGGCTCTCGTCGAGCAGGCAGTGCAGCAGGAAGACGTCGAGGAAGCGCATCGTGCTCGCGCCGATGCCGATGGCGACGAACGGATCGAGATCCATGAGCCGCACCTCGACGTACTCGACGCCGCGCTCGCGCAGCGCATGCAGCGGCCGCTCGCCGCGCTTGATGCGACGCTTGGGCCGGACCGTGCTGTAGAACTCGTTTTCGATCTGCAGCAGCGTGGTGTTGAGCTGCAGGTACTCGTTGTTTTTCAGGATTCCGATTTTTTCATAGGGCTCGTACGGCTTCGTCAACGCGTCGTAGAGCGAGGCGGTGTAGCTCTTCAGGCTGTTGTAGCTCACCGCGAGCGACGCCTGCGCCTCGCTCTGGTAGCCGAGCCGTCCCATGCGCAGCGAAGTGCCGTGCAGCGCGTACATCGTTCCCGGCGCGAGCTCCTGCAGCTCGTGCTGCCGCCCGGCGACGAAGCTCGAGCACACCGCCGGCGAAGCGCCAAAGAGATAGAGCAGCAGCCAGGACCGGCGGCGGAAATTGCGGATCAGCGCGAAGTACTGCTCGCTCGTCGTGCCGGGGATCGAGAGGTTGTAATGGATGCCGGAGATGGTCTGCATGCGCCGGCCATAGCGGTGCGAGAGCCCCATGCGGTACACGTTCTTCGCGCGCCCGACGTTCGACTTGCCGTAGCGGCCGATCGGGATCGAGTCGTCCGCGGGGAGATTGCACGGCATCGAACCCGCCCACATCAGCTCGTCGCCGCCCATGGTGCGGTAGACGACCTTGTGGATCTCGGTCAGCTCCTCGAGGCACGCGTCGACGCGCTCGTGCGGCCCGGTGATGAGCTCGAGCTGCGATTCGCTGAAGTCGGTGGTGATGTGCGGATGCGTGAGCGCCGCGCCGAGCGCGGGCGCGTGCGGCGTGGAGGCGAGCGATCCGTCGGGCCGCACGCGCAGGCTCTCCTTTTCGATGCCGCGGCGGATGCCCCTCAGGATTTCGGGCGCGAGCGAACGCATTCCCAAAGGTAGCAGACGCCGACATGGATAAATATACAGTATTTCGCCTATAGTAGCGGCCCATGCTCAACACCCGGCAGAAGGAAGCCGCGACTTTCGGCCACGGGCCGCTCCTCATCCTCGCGGGCGCCGGCACCGGCAAGACCAACACGCTCGCCCACCGGGTCGCGCATCTCTTGCTCTCCGGCACGGCGCCCGAGCGCATCCTGCTTCTCACTTTCTCGCGCCGCGCGGCGCAGGAGATGACCCGACGTGCGCAGCGCATCGTCGCGGAATCGGTAAAGGAGGTGCGCCTTCCCTGGTCGGGCACCTTCCACGCGATCGGCAACCGCCTGATCCGCAGTCACGCGCAGCGCGTCGGCCTCGCTCCGGGCTTTACCGTCCTGGATCGCGGCGACGCCGCCGACCTCGTCGACGTGCTGCGCCATGAGCTCGGCCTGTCGAAGACCGAGAAGCGCTTCCCGCGCAAGGACACCTGTCTCGCCATCTACTCGCATCGCGTCAACACGCAGGGCAGCCTCGCCGACACGCTGCAGAGCGTCTTTCCGTGGTGTGCGGAATGGGAGGAACCTCTCGCTCGCTTGTTCAGGCTTTATGTGGAAAGAAAATCTTCCATCCAGGCGCTCGACTACGACGACCTGCTCCTCTACTGGCGCGCGATGATGGAGGACGAGGCGCTCGCCGCGGAGATCGGCGAGCTCTTCGATCACGTGCTGGTCGACGAGTACCAGGACACGAACGTCCTGCAGGGCGAGATCCTCGCCCGCCTGCGGCCGGGTGGCCAGGGCCTCACGGTGGTGGGCGACGACGCGCAGGCGATCTATTCGTTCCGCGCCGCCACCGTGGAGAACATCCGCTCCTTTCCGGATCGCTTCGGCGCCTCGGTGGTGAGCCTCGAGGACAACTACCGCTCGACGCAGCCGATCCTCGACGCTGCCAACGCGCTCGTCGGCAAGAGCCTGGTGTCGCGCAAGGGCGCGGGCGAAAAGCCGCGCTATGTGACGGTAGCCGACGATGCCGCGCAGGCAAGCTATGTCGTCACCAAGGTGCTCGAGAACCGGGAGAAGTCGATTCCACTGCGGCGGCAGTCGGTTCTCTTCCGCAGCTCGCACCACAGCGATGTCCTCGAGCTCGAGCTCGTGCGACGCAACATCCCGTACGTGAAGTACGGCGGCCTCAAGTTTCTCGAGGCGGCGCACGTCAAGGATCTGCTCGCGGTCCTGCGCTGGGCCGACAACCCGAAGAACCGCGTTGCCGCTTGGCGAACGCTGCAGCTCCTTCCCGGGGTCGGGCCGGCGACTGCAGCGAGTTGCTTCACCCGTTTCGAGACGTCGGGCTGGGAAGCCCTTTCGCCTCTCGACGCGGGCCTTTCCGGGCTGCTCGAGTCGGTCACCGTTCCCGAAGCGCCTTGGGCTGGGCAGGTGGCGCGCGTACGCGAGTGGTACGCGCCGCATCTCGAGCGCCTCTACGAGGAAGCGCAGGTGCGCGCCGGCGACCTGGAGCAGCTGGAAAAGATCTCGGCGCAGTTCGACTCGCGGGAGCGCTTCCTCACCGAGCTCGCACTCGATCCGCCGAGCGCGACCGGCGACCTCTCCGGCGCGCCGCACCTGGACGAGGACTACCTGGTGCTCTCGACGGTGCATTCGGCGAAGGGGCAGGAATGGGATGCGGTGTACGTGCTCAACGTCGCCGACGGCAATTTCCCTTCGGAGTTCGCCACCGGACGCGCCGACCTCATCGAAGAAGAGCGGCGCCTGCTCTATGTGGCGATGACACGCGCCAAGACGAGCCTCGACCTCCTTGCACCCGTCAAGTATTTCGTGACCCAGCAGTCCCGCATGGGCGACCGTCACGTCTACGGCGCGAAGAGCCGCTTCCTGACGGGCGAGGTCATGAAGCACCTCGAAGCGATCGCCTGGAGCGACGAAACCACTACACGACACCGGCATTCGCGCGGGACGAACGTGGTCGATGTCGCAGCGAAGCTAAGGAGCATGTGGTAATTCGGTTGTAGTTGCTGCGCGCGCTTGTCGCACGCCCCCGACAGTTTTTTCCACTACGAAAACTGTCGAAATTTCCGCTTCACCTTCGTCACTGTCACCGCTACACTTGTGGCGGTTCTGACGACGGGGGGAACGGGGTGAAGCAAGGACACAAGGTAGCTCGCGCGCTGGCGCTGCTGTGCACGCTTCTCGTCTCCGCCTCCGCTTTCGCCGACGAAAGCTATTACGGCCCGCGCCTCATCGAAGAGCAGGTGCGCGTCCCGGCTGCCGGCGGCTACGAAGTCGCCACCACCATCCTCCGCCCCGATGGCAACG
This sequence comes from Betaproteobacteria bacterium SCGC AG-212-J23, assembly GCA_001644455.1. Lineage (GTDB taxonomy): Bacteria > Pseudomonadota > Gammaproteobacteria > Burkholderiales > SG8-39 > SCGC-AG-212-J23. Next base: position 11,594 of record LSTF01000062.1, on the reverse strand, counting down.
GACCGTACGGCGTCGTCGTCCTCAATCACGGCGTCTCCGCGAGCGCGCGCGAGCGTGCGCGCGAATCCGCCGAGCTGCTCATCAATTCGGCGCAGGTGTTCGCGCGCCGCGGCTACGTCGTCGTCATGCCGCTACGCCGCGGCTTCGGCGCGACCGGCGGCGCGATGGCGGAAGACCCGGGCAGCTGCGCCAATCCCGACTACTTCAAGGCCGAGAAGGCCGCCGCCGACGACGTGATGACCGCGTACACGTATGCGCGCGGCCTTCCCTATGTCGATCCGTCGCGCATGGTTCTCGCCGGCCAGTCGGCGGGTGGCATGGTCTCGCTCTTCACCGCCGGCACGCGCGCGCCGCAGGGCCTGGTGGCGGTGCTCTCCTTCGCCGGCGGCCGCGGCGGCGATCCGGAGACGAGCCCGGGCGTACCCTGCGCAGTCGAGCCGATCGCGAAGGTACTCGACAGCCTCGGCAAGCAGACCCGTGTGCCGGTGCTGTTCAACTACGCCGAGAACGACCTCTTCTTCAGCCCGCGCATCACGCGTCAATGGTTCGACCGCTACACCGCGGGCGGCGCCAACGCCGAGTACATCCTGCAGCCGGCGTTCGGCAAGGACGGCCACTACATGTTCAGCGACGTGGTCGGTGTGCGCTACTGGCTGCCGACCGTCGAGCGCTTCTTCGCCAGCCACAACCTGCCGTTCGAGCGCCTCGACGCCGCCGACCCGGTGCGCAAGCCGCTGCTCGCCTTCGATCGCCTGCCCAACGTGAAAAGCGACGGGTGCAAGAGTCTCTATCGCGCGTTCCTCGAGTCCCCCGGCCCGCGCGCCTACGCCGTGAGCGAGGACGGCCGCTGTGGCTTCGCCGGCGGCCAGCGCGACGCGCAAGAGAGCGCCATGAAGCAGTGCTCGACCGTCGCCAAGGGCGCCTGCGCCCTCTACGCCGTCGACGAAGCCGTCGTCTGGAAGGACACTACCCTCGCCGGCGAGCCCGATCGCACCCAGAACCCTTCTGCGGGTCTCTCAGCGCCCGGGACGAAAGTAATCCCGGTTTCGCACTCGAAGTAGGTCAAGCAGGTCACTGCAAACTAGGTCAGCGTTTACTGCCAGATCGCATTGAGGATCTGCGCAAGTCGTGCGCCGGCCTTTTCCAGTTGCTCCGCTTGGATTCGTTGCTTGGTCTGGACATAGGTCTTGCGATCATCAAAATGCGCGACCCATTTGGGCTTGGTTCCAGCTGCGTACGAGAACTGGACTCCTTTGAATGCCTCTTGAGATGCGACCACGGTCTCGCTAGCCCATTGAGCAGGCCACGATTCGGGAGATCCACCAACTACAGCGACGTTTCTAGCTCGTTCGAGGCTGGCCTTATCCAGCGATAGTGGGTCGATCCACTTCGGTACTGCGTCCCAGTCCGCATGCATATTCTTGCTGCCGACCCTGATTGAGTTGCCGCCCCGAGTATTAGTGGCGGGATCGAGGCGGCGTTGATCGTCGGGGTTCACGAGTTGACCTTGGCGATCCAAGTAGACCGCCCCCACATGCAACGGTTGATAGAGATCACCAACCAAGTGCGCAAGCAATAGCAGCGCTTCACGCTTGTCTCTTATCTTGAAAGGGGCAGGAGCTCGCTTCCCTTGAAGGACCGCGATCGCTGCTGTTACGGCGGCTACAACGTCCTGCTCGCTTGTGCCGGCATAGGCGCGGTCGTAGCGGCCGTGCTGAATAGCAACATCCGTATAGTGGTACTGCTTGTGGCAAACGTCGGATTGAGGCTTTCCTCTCCTGCAGTTGTCTCTGTTCCTGCCGACGAAGTCCTCCAACTCCGCGATCCCTTGGGGACTCTCGAAACGTTTGCAGCCTTCGTGATACCGAGGATCCGGTCTGTAGCTGGGTTTGCCGTCCGCCCAAGAAACGTCTTTTGCACAGTCAGCCCATGTAGAGGCAACCCGCAGAGGAACGCCCAGGATTTCAGCAACATTCTTGCGGGCGCTGGCGGAGAGCAGTTCATCGGCAATTGCTCCGACGTACTGGTGGCCCTGGGGCCCATAGGCGAGCGCCGCCTTGGACATCAGCACGAGCAGAACCGACCGCGCTAGATTCTTCAGACCCACCCATTCCCCTTCTCACCCGCTAGCGCGGTCCACTCTACGCCAAGAAAAGAGCGCACATGCGACTTCACGTACCACCCATGACTCGGGGGTACGATGAACGGTGGCGACTGGAACCGCCCGTGCCTGGGCGATGGTTAGCAGCCTCCCCGACAAGAACGGCTAAAAGCGGAGGTTCTTAGTGCTCCAAGTCTGGCTCGATGCCAGTACCGATTTCCGGGCCCATTCTCTGGCGGGTTTCGTCTCTACCGCCTCGCGATGGGCTCGCTTCTCCGATCAGTGGAAGGCTGCGCTAGACCTAAGCGATCCGCCATTTGAGCCCATCGAAGTCTTCAAGATGGGGGAGATGGATTTGGACTACCCGCCGCATCTCAAGCGATGCGAGATGCTCTACCACATCATTGAGACGAATGTAGAGGCTGCAGTTGCGATTGCCGTACCCACTGAAGACCTGAAAAGGGAGCTCTCCGCATTCGACTTTCCGAGGAACCTTCGGAAGATCGAGGAAATCGGCAATCCATATTTTTGGGGCTTCTATGGCCTCCTGGATATGTTTCTGCGCGAGCCTGCCGCGAGCTATCTGAAGGATGCGACTAACCTATTTCTGGACAAGCAGCAGGAAGAGGAGCGGATTCGGGCGGCTTGGAGGTTTCTGCGCGGTGATAGGGAAGCTGCGCCGCAGCTAGCCAAGTTGCCGTTCGAAGATCCGGTTTTCAGGGATGACGAAAAATTCAGGCCCCTTCAAGCTGCAGATATGTTTGCCTTCTGGTGTCGCAGATGGGAGTCGGAAGGCCGATTTATGGAGGGCCTCAAAGGCCTCGACTTTCCATGGCGCACTACGAGGAAATTGCCGCGCCTGTATTGCAGGATTGATGCGGCGACCGTCAAAGGCACCCTGCACGGGGCGCTACGCTAGTGCTAACCGCTGACGCCACATCGCGACGTCGAAATCCGACGGCAATTCCGCAACCAATCGCGACAATATGACACTGGGCTCGGCGATATCGCGCCGGCTAAGGCTTGGGCAGAATGGTTTCCGAGGTTGGAAATGAAAGAGGGCACGTCCGCTAGACGTGCCCTCCGGTACAGCCTCAAGCGGAGAATCAGAGCAGCGACTGCACTTAGTTTGGCGCTACCGTGGACCGGCCACTCCAGCTGGTCGGTCTCTCGGATGGCACTGGTAACAGTGTGTTGGCCGCCTTCCCGATTCCTGTGTAGCCAACCCGCGCTACACAGGTAGACATCTTGCGACGTCGCTGAATTCGCGTCTATGCGCCTGTCGCCGTTCGGCGTAGTCCGGCAGGACTACAACTACATTGGGGGTACAGTTTCTTCCCGGGCGGAAAACCCTTGAAGAAACTTAAGCTTGCCTTAGCTTGGGCGCTCCTGGCCTGCGCACCCCCCGGACTAGCCCAGTATCCCAACAAGCCGATCCGCTTCATTGTCGGCTTTCCCCCTGGCGGCTCCGCCGATCCAACGAGCTGCTCGTTGGCAGCGAGCGCCGCTTCAAGGGCGCCGACGAGCGTTGACCAACCGGAACCCCCGCTCGCTTCGCTCGCTGCCCCCTTGTCAGGGGGCCGGCACCTTTATCCAAGCTCCAGCGGCACGAAGATGCTCTGATCGCCGCGCCGCACGAGGAGGGCGACGCCTTCCTTCGAGCGTTGGGCTGCAGAGCGCAGATCCTGGGGGCTTTTCACCGGCGTGCCGTTCACGGCGGTGATGACGTCGCCGGGCTGAATCCCGGCGCGCGCGGCGGGGCCGCCGACCTGCTCGACGACCACGCCCTGCTCGATGCCCGATTCCTTTCGCTCCTGCGGCGTGAGCTGGCGCACGGCGAGGCCGAGCTTGCCGCCGGCCTCGGGCGAGCCCTGCTCGGCCTTGGCGGTCTTCGCCTGCTGCATCGCGCCGACCGTGGCGGTGAACTCGTTCGTCTTTCCGCCGCGCCACACTTCGATCTTCGCCGCCGCGCCTGGCTTGATCTGCGCGACGAGCGGCGGCAGCTGATTCGATTGCTCGATGGCCTTGCCGTTGACGCCGATGATCACGTCGCCCGGCTTGAGGCCCGCCTTCGCTGCCGGGCTGCCCGGTTCCACTTGCGAGACGAGCGCGCCGCGCGGGCGGTCGAGGCCGAAGGACTTCGCGAGCGACTGCGTCACTTCCTGCACGCCGACGCCGAGGCGCCCGCGCTCGACCTTGCCGTGCGCGAGGAGCTGCTGCTCGACGTTCATCGCCGCGTCGATCGGGATGGCGAAGGCGATGCCCTGGAAGCCGCCCGAGCGCGAGTAGATCTGCGAGTTGATGCCGATCACTTCACCCTTCATGTTGAAAAGCGGCCCGCCGGAATTGCCGGGGTTCACCGCCGCGTCGGTCTGGATGAAGGGCACGTAGCTCCCCTCGGGCAGCGAGCGCGAGGTGGCGCTGACGATGCCCGCGGTGACGGTGTTCTCGAAGCCGAACGGCGAGCCGATCGCGAGCACCCATTCGCCGACGCGTGTCCGCGCCGGATCGCCGATCTTCACGGCCGGCAGGTCCTTAGCGTCGATCTTCACTACCGCGATGTCGGTGGTGGGATCGATGCCCGCGACCTTGCCCTTGAACTCGCGGCGATCGGGAAGCTTCACCCGCACCTCGTCCGCATCCGCGACCACGTGCGCGTTCGTGAGGATGATGCCGCTCGGGTCGACGATGAACCCCGAGCCGAGGCCCTGGCGCGGACCCTGCGGCACTTCGCCCTGCCCCTGGAAGCGCTTGAAGAACTGCTCGAACGGATCGTCCTCACCGCCGCCGAAAGGAGATTGGATCTGCGGCGCCTTGGCCGAGGTCTTGAACATCGTCGCGGTGATGTTCACCACCGCCGCCTTGTTCGCGTCGACCACCGCGGCGAAGTCGGGCACCGCCTGCACCGGTGCCTGGACGGGGCCGCTCGGCGACTGGACCGCCGTGCCTCCGGCGGCCGCGTGCGCGTCGGAGAACGCGTTGGGAATTGGGGACTTGGAGCAGCCGGCCAATGCCAGCGCGGCCAGGAGGGAAATGGTTAGAGCTCTGAGTTTCATCGGGACCTCTTGCAGATCTGGTTTGCAAGTTAGATGAACCCGGCCCCGGCAGGTTCAAGGCCATTGGTAACCAAACGTAAAAGGCGTGGCGTGGGTGCACACGACGCCGAATTTGAACCCCCACTCGCGCGGGGATTTGCTTAGTTACGCGGCCTTTCTGACGACCAAGCGTACGTTCAGCCCGGCGCGGCTGGCGATATTGACCAGCGCGTCCAGGCTGAACTGGCTGAGCTTGCCCTTGAGCAGCGCGTTCAGCCGCGGCTGCGTCAGGCCGAGCAGCTTTGCGCATTCACCCTGCGTCAAGCCGCTTTCCCGATGGAAGGTGTCGATGCGCATCATCAGTTCCGAGCGCAACCGTAGGTTCTCTGCATCCCCCTTGCTGAACCCCAGATCTCGGAAAACGTTTCCGCTTCCTCGGGTGATCTTGATTCCGCCGCTCATTACTGCCTCCTTTTCGCCAGCAACGCCGAGTAGCGCCGCCGGGAAAGATCGATATCGCTCCTTCCAGTCTCACGCGACTTCTTCCGAAAGGCGTGGAGCACATAAATCGCCTCTGCGAATTTAGCTACGTACACGACCCTAAACGCCCCCTCGGCACGCACCTTGATCTCGCTCACTCCCATACCGATCGACGGCATCGGCCGCCAGTGCTTGGGCTCCTCCCCTCGCTGTACCCGCTCGAGTTGATATCCGGCATCGCTCTTTGCCGCCGGCGGAAAAGCCCGCAGGCATTCAAGGCTGTCGTCGACCCATGCAATGGGCTTCACACCATTATCTCAGTTTTTGTATAACCCGTGTCGGAGGCGCCCTCCTCTGAACGGCCTGCCGGCGCCGCCGTTGACCTGCTCCTGCTTCAGTTCTTTCTGAACTCCTCCGGCCTCAAGATCCGGAACGGCACGCCGCGCTTCCTCGCCAGCGCGAGGAGCTTGCGGTCCTTGGTGATCAGGAACTGCGCGTTGGCGGCGAGCGCCGCCTCGAGGAATTTCTGGTCGTCCGGGTCGCCGCACCTCGGCAGGCCCGCCCGCGCCGCCTCGGGCGCGGCCGAGTCGATCCGCTTGGCGAGCCGCCGGCAGCTGGCGAGCGCGGCCGCCTGCGCCTGGGCGTCGAGCGTGCGCTTGGCAAAGCCGCGCGCCAGCACCCGCACCAGCTCCTCTTCGCACACCGCGTCGATGTAGACCTCGACGCGACCCGTGCCGAGAGCGTTCCGGATCCTGACGATGCCGGGGTCGTCGAACACCAGCCAGTCGAGCCAGACGTGCGTGTCGAGGACCAGGCGGGGAATCGTCAAGGCGAGGAATTGTGACAAAAAAGAGCGCGCCTCTCACTTCCCGTGCCACGGAACAAGAGCGGCTATGTCCGCTGGCGTGCTGACAGGTGGTAGCTGGCCCCACTACGGTGGATACCGGAGGGGTGAGAGAGGGGGTAGCGTGAGTAGCCGCGAGGCGTACCGCAATACGCTTACCTACGCACTCGCTATTGCGGGTGATGAGGTCAAGTTGGCCGCACTCCTGAAGATCAGAGTCCCGCAGCTGATGAATTGGCTTCACGGGGTCGATGACATACCCGACCGGGTGTTCCTGGCCGCCGTGGACGTGGTGGTGGGATCACCGCCCGAGGCAATAGCGCGGTCGCGCGAGTTGCTGGTCAAGTCCCCCAAGCCCATGAGTTCCAGATAGCTCAAAAAGAAGCCGCCCGAAGGCGGCTCTTGGAAGCGAGCCACTATCCAAGGGAGGTAGGACGGCGGCTCGGAGCAAGAACTGTGGCGGAAGAAGTGTCACCCACCCCACCCACGCATTTCCGTCCTTTGGCGTACATAGCGGGACGCCGGGCGTGGCACGCGAAGTCGAATAGGGAAAAAAAAGAAGCCGCCCGAAGGCGGCCTCTAGGGGTGAGCCACTATCCAAGGGAGGGAGGATGAGTGGCTCGGGGGGAAGGCCATTGTCAGAAACCGAGAGGCGGCTGTCTGTCGCGCGATCCGCCTTTCTGTCGTCGCTGCATCGCTACAAGATGACCTTCGCCCCGTGGGGTTTCTCCCGACCCCTAGAATGCCGCCCGTGCCGCTTTTAACCATCTTGTCCGCCTCGCTCGCGTACGGCGACCTGCCGCTGCTCGATGAAGCGTCGTTTTCGCTCGAGCCGGGCGAGCGGATCGGCCTCATCGGCCGCAACGGCACCGGCAAGTCCTCGCTCCTCGGCGCGATCGCCGGCGCTGTGACGCTCGACGAGGGCGAGATCCGCAGGCGCGACGGCCTCTCTGTGACGCTCGTGTCACAGGAGCCCGCGGTGCCGGAGCGCTCGGCCGCGCCGGCGCACGTGCTGGAGAAATTCCTCCACCTCTTCAAGCTCGACGCGCCGCCCGTGTCCGGTGGCGAACAGAAGCGCGCAGCCCTCGCGCACGCCTTCGCCCTCGAGCCCGACCTGCTGCTGCTCGATGAGCCCACGAACCACCTCGATATCGACGGGATCCTGGTCCTGGAAAATCTCCTGGCCAGGGTCCCGGCGGCCATCGTCGTCACCCACGACCGCGCCTTCCTCGACCGCTTCGCGACGCGCATCATCGAGCTCGACCGCGGGCGGCTGCGGTCCTATCCGGGCAACTACTCCGACTTCGAGCGCCGCAAGCAGGGCGAGCTTGCCGCCGAGGCGATCGCGCACCACAAGTTCGACCGCTTCTGGGCGCAGGAGGAGGCCTGGATCAGGAAGGGCGTCGAGGCGCGCCGCACCCGCAACGAGGGCCGCGTGCGCCGCCTCGAGCGCCTGCGCGAGGAGCGCAGCGCCCGCCGCACGCGCATGGGCTCGGTCAATCTCGCGATCGGCGAGGGCCAGCGCTCCGGCAAATTGGTTTGTGAACTAACGAACGTCACTAAATCCTACGGGGGCGAGACCGTCGTCCGCGACCTGGACCTCCTCGTCTCGCGCGGCGACCGCCTCGGCCTCATCGGCCCCAACGGCGCCGGCAAGACGACCATCCTCAAGCTCATCCTCGGCGCCATCGCGCCCGACTCGGGCGGCGTGCGCCTCGGCGCCAACGTCCAGCCCGCCTACTTCGACCAGATGCGCGAGCAGCTCGACCCGGAGAAGACCGTCGCCGAGACCGTCAGCGCCGGCTCCGACTGGGTCGATCTCCCGGGCGGGCGCAAGCACGTCATGAGCTACCTCGGCGACTTCCTCTTCCCGCCGCGGCGCGCGAACTCGCCGGTGCGCATGCTCTCCGGCGGCGAGAGGAACCGCCTGCTCCTCGCGCGCCTCTTCTCGCGGCCCGCCAACGTCCTCGTCCTGGACGAGCCCACCAACGACCTCGACATCGAGTCCCTCGAGCTGCTCGAAGAGGCGCTGCAGGACTACGCCGGCACGATCCTCCTCGTCTCCCACGACCGCGCCTTCCTCGACAACGTCGTCACCCAGACGCTGGCGGCCGAGGGCGGCGGGAAATGGAAGGAATACGTCGGCGGCTACACCGACTGGGTACGCCAGCGGCCGCGGAAGGAAGAAGCGGTTTCGTCGAAGAAAGTCGCTCCTTCAAAACCAAAGGGTGCCGTGAAGCTCTCCTACAAAGAGGCGCGCGAGCTCGAATCGCTGCCGAAGGAGATCGAGCTCCTGGAAGCCGAGCAGCGGACGCTGCACGCGAAGATGGGCGAGCCCGAGTACTACCGCCAGCCGCCCGGGGCGCTGCGCGCCGACCAGCAGCGCGGCGTGGAAATCGAGGCGTTGCTGCTGAAAAAACTGGAGCGCTGGGAGGCGCTCGAGGCGAGGCAGAAAGAGGCCTCGCCCTAGCCGTTAAGGGGCTAGCATCGCGGATGCGCGACCTCGCCCTCGTGACCGAACTCGCCAGGATGCTCAAGACGGCGATCGTGCTGCCGTTCTCGCTCCTCCACCGCTCCGTGCGCTCGGTCGGCGAGCGCAGCCAGGCGGCGAGGCGCGCGCGGTTCGACGTGACGAAGTGGACCCTCGATCTCCTGCGCCACCTCGAGTGGCGGCGCTTCGAGGAGCTGTGCACCGCCTACTTCGAGACTTTGGGCTTCACCACCAGCGTCACGCGCTCGCGCGCCGACGGCGGCGCCGACATCGCGCTTCGCGTCGAGGGCGCCGACACGGCCTCCGTTCTCGTGCACTGCAAGGCGTGGAGCGCCTACCCGATCGGCCTGAAGCCGCTGCAGGACCTCTTCGCCGGCATGGCGCCGGCGGGCGTCGGCGAGGCCGTGCTCGTCACCTCGGGCAGGTTCACGCAGCCGGCCGCGGAATTCGCGGCGAAGCACAAGATCGAGCTCCTCGACGGCGCGCGGCTCCTCAGCGAGCTCGCCGGCCTCATCCCGGAGAAAGCGCTCGCGCTCCTCAAGCTCGCGACCAAGGGCGACTTCCTCACGCCGACCTGCCCGAGCTGCTCGATCAAGATGATCTCGCGCAAGAGCACCGGCGAGGGCCGCCCGTTCTGGGGTTGCGTGAACTACCCGGGCTGCAAGCAGACCTTCTCCACCGCCGGCCTGGCTCCCTGACGCTCAGCCCGGCGCCATGACGGCGCCGACGAACTTCACCAGCTCCGCCTCGATCAGAGGGCGGTCGACGCGCGCGAGCGCGTGGGCGCCCTTGGAGCCGGCGACGCCGCCCGCGTCGAGCGCCTTGCCGGCGCTGATCCACACCGTCTTGTTGTAGTGCCGCGTGATGATCGAGAGCGAGTGCTCGTGGTCCTGGGCGTGCAGCGGCGCGCCCATGCCCGCCGGCACGATGTGGAAGGAGATGCACGCCTCGCGAACCTTGCCCGCGGCGCTGGCGGCGAACTCCTCCTCGACGATGCTGAAGCCGTGGCCGCGCTGCGCGAGCAGCGCGCCCGCCTCCTCCAGCACGGGGCGCACCACCTCGCGCCGCAGGGTCGCGAACCCGGCGAGGAACTGCGCGTCGTCGTCCTTCGCCTTCTGCTCGCGCTCGACGTCGACGCGCCTTCGCTCGTCGTACCTGTCGAGCATCCGGGTGAGGTCGTCGCGCATGTCGGAAAGAGGCCGGCGCCGCGGCGATGCCGCTACTTGTTCTCGGCCGGCTTATCCATCGGCTTGCTCTCGAGCGTGGTCTCTCTCTGCCCCTGCTGCCAGGTCGCGAGTTGCTTCTCCGCCTCGTCCTTGGAGACGCCGTACGACTCCTGGATCTTGCCGGCGAGGAGGTCGCGCTTGCCGGAGATGGTGTCGAGCTGGTCGTCGGTGAGCTTGCCCCACTGCTGCTTGACCTTGCCCTTCAATTGCTTCCAGTTGCCTTCGATGCGATCCCAGTTCATGGCTTTTCCTTTGAGTAAGGCGCGAGTGTGGTCCGCCGCGCGTGCCGCGTCTGTGGGCTGGGGTGCTTAAGCGCGGTAGCGCACCTACCTTCAGAGCGGAATCCCGGGCGCCGCCGCGTCCCGGGGTTGCTTGACCTTGCCGCCCTCGTTCTCCCATCGCTGGAAGGCGACCGTCTGCGCAGCGGCGGCGCCCATGCGCAGCCACCTCGCGTAGTGCGCCTGGAAGGTCGCGGGGACGACTTTCATCCCGCCATGCTCCGCCCCGCCCGAGGCGGCGTCGGTCCGCCAGGACGCTTTCGCCGCGGGACCCCTATAGTGACTGCATGGACTCCCTGAGCGCCGCCGCGGCGCTGATCAGCCTCGCGGCGCTCTTCAGCTGGCTCAACCACAAGTACATCCGCCAGCCGCAGAGCATCGCGCTGCTGCTCTTCTCCCTCGCGCTCTCGCTCGCGCTGGTGGCGCTGGGCAAGCTCGGTTTCGATGCGAAGCAGCTCGGCCAGCAGGCGATCGGCGCCATCGAGCTCGACCGGGCGCTGCTCGACAGCATGCTCTCGTTCCTGCTCTTCGCCGGCGCGCTGCACGTCGACCTGAGCGAGATGGCGCGGCGCAAATGGGCGATCGGCTTCCTCGCGAGCCTCGGCGTGCTGGTCTCGGCGCTCCTCGCCGGCTCGGCGCTGTGGGCGATCTTCAGCGCGCTCGGCCACCCGGTGCCCTTCATCTGGTGCCTGCTCTTCGGCGCGCTCATCTCGCCCACCGACCCGATCGCGGTGCTGGCGATCCTCAAGCGCGCGAAGGCCGAGAAGACCCTCGAGAGCAAGATGGCGGGCGAGGCGCTGCTGAACGACGGCTTCGGCGTGGTGCTCTTCGTCCTCTTCCTCGGCATCGCCGTGGACGGCGAGAAAGCGACCTTCCTGCACGTGGGCGAGCTTTTCGCGCGCGAGGTGCTGGGCGGCGCCCTCCTCGGCCTCGTGCTCGGCTGGGTCTGCTACCGCATGCTCGCCGCCGTCGACGACTACCAGGTCGAGATCCTCCTCACCCTCGCGCTCGTGATGGGCGGCTACGCCCTCGCCCTCTCGCAGCACCTCTCCGGGCCGATCGCCATCGTCGTCGCCGGCGTGCTGATCGGCAACCACGGCCGCAAGTACGCCATGACGCCGGCCTCGCGCGCGCGCCTC
>LSTF01000061.1 GCA_001644455.1 Betaproteobacteria bacterium SCGC AG-212-J23 | reverse complement strand
GGGCCGCCTCGTCGACGTCGTTGCCGACCAGCGCGTTGGCGAGCGCGAGCGCCACCGGGTCCATCGCGCCTCCGGGGCACAGGCCGACGTGCTGATAACCGTGCCGGCCCTCGTCCTGTACGGTCATGAGGATGCCCGGCCGCAGGATCCTCAGGGTCACCGGCCGAACCCTTCGAACTCGGCGCCCGAGACGGCCCGGAAGCGCACGCGATCGCCCGCGGCGAAGAGGCTCGGCTGCTCGCGCTTCGCGTCGAAGACGACGAGCGGCGTGCGGCCGATGATGTTCCAGCCGCCGGCGATCGCGTACGGATAGATCACGGTCTGCTCGTTGGCGATCGCCACCGAGCCCGTCGGCACCACCGCGCGCGGCTCGCCACGCCGTGACACTGCGAGCTTCGCGTCCAGGCCGCCCATATAGGCATGGCCGGGCGCGAAGCCCATCATCAGCACGCGATACTCGCCGGCGACGTGGCGCGCCACGACCTCCTGCGGCGAAAGTCCGGTCTTCGCCGCCACCTCTGCCAGGTCGGGCGCGAACACCGGGTCGTAGCAGACGGGGACTTCCACGTCGCGACCGACGTGTTCCTCGGTCGGCAATCCCTCCTTCAGGCAGCGCTCGACGAGCTCGGCGGCCACGTCCGAGATCACGCCCTCGAAACCCGGATCGAAGTGCAGCGCGAGGCCGCCGAGCGCCGGCACCACGTCGCGGATCCAGGGCTCGCCGCGCGCGTGAACCGCGGCGGCGAGCCGCTGCACGAAGGCGTTCACCTCGAGGTCGAGGACGCGAGAGAACTCGACGTAGACCGCGACGTCGCCGAGGGGAATGACTGCGGTAGGGCGATGCTGCTTCAGAAGATGGGCGAAGTCAGGCGACCCACTCCGAGACCGGCGCCCTCGCCTCGTGCAGCGGCTGGCAGACGACGTCGACCAGCGTAGGCCCGCCGAAGGAAATGGCTTTGTTCAATGTTCCACTCAATTCATTCGGGTTCGTGACGCGCCACGATTTCACCCCAAACGCCTCTGCGACCTTCGCATGATCGGTTTCGCTGAAGTCCACCGAGAAGTAGCGCTGCGCATAGCCCGCCTTCTGCCCGGCCTTGATCCAGCCGTAGGTCGCGTTCGAGATCACGACCAGGGTGATCGGCAGCTTGCGGCGCACGAGGGTCTCGAGCTCGCCCGCGCACATGCCGAAGCTGCCGTCGCCCATCACCGCCACGGTCTTCACCGCCGGCCGGCCGAAATACGCGCCGATTGCGGCGGCGAGCGAGTAGCCGAGCGCGCCGTGCGCGCGATTGGAGAAAAAACGCCGGCCGGTGCCGCGCACCAGGTAGTAGGCGGAGAAATAAGGGCAAGGCGTGCCGGGATCGGCGACGACGATCGCGTCCGGGTCGAGCGCCTTCTGCAGCTCGGCGACGACGCGCTCGGGCTTGATCGGCGTTTCGGTGGAATTCGCCAATACCTCGAACGCCTTGAATTTGTCGCGCTTCTTCTGGTCGACGAACGTCAGATCGCCTTCTCTCCCCTGCAGCGATTCGAGCAGGGAAGAAAGACAAAGCCGCGCATCGCCGATGAGCGGCACGTCCACTTTGTAGTTCCTGCCGGGGACAGCAGGGTCGACATCGATATGGATGATGCGCGCGGCACCGTCGACCGGATGGCGCCAGCGCTCGGTGGTCACCGAGCCGGCGCGGCAACCGACGAAGACGATCACATCGGCGGCATCCACGACCGCACGCGTCTCCGGCGTGCCTCCGTTGGAGCCGACCACGCCTACGGAATGCGCGCAGCGCTCGTCGATCGAGCCCTTGCCGCTGACCGTGGTCGCGACTGGTGCGTTGAGCTTTTCGGCAAGCGCGGTGAGTTCGCCTTCAGCGCCGGAGAGAACAACTCCTCCGCCACAGATGAAGAGCGGCGCCTTTGCCTTCCGGAGGAGCTTCGCGGCAAGTTCTACTAACGCAGGGTCCGGAGCGACCCGCCGGGAGGGAAACCGTCCGTAGGTAGGATCTCCCCAGACGTCGGCGCGCTCGACCGGCCCGTTCTGGACATCGAAAGGCAAGGCGATGTGCGCCGAGCCGGGCCGGCCGGTCGTCATCGCCTCGAAGGCGTTGCGGAACACGCGCGGAATGTCCGCCGAGCGATCGAGGACCGCGTTCCACTTGGTCAGTGGCTTCATCAGAGCGCGCTGATCGAGTTCAGTGAGGGTGAATTTGTTTCTGGAACCCACGGAAATATCGGTATTGATCGCGAGAATGGGGATCGACGACTCGTTCGCTTCGACCAGCCCGGGCAGGATGTAGGTCGCGCCGCCGCCCGAGGGCCCCTCGCACACGCCGACCTTGCCGCTGACGCGCGCATAGCCGTCGGCCATGTAGGCAGCATGCCGTTCGTCGCGCGTCAGGACATGGTCCAGTCCCGAAGACCGGAAAGCATCGTAGAGCGGCAGGCTGGTGTCGCCGCACAGGCCGAAGACGATCTCGACGCCGTGGAGCTTGAGCATCTCCACCACAGCCTCGGCGCCCGTCAGGGTTGCGGCTTCGACAGGCTTGTTCACGCCGTTATCTTAAACTGCCCGTGATGGAGCAAAGACCCTTCCCCGGCGACCTGGTCCTCGACCACGTCGCGCATTTCGTGCCCGACCTGGATGCCGCGGCGCGCGATCTGGAGAAGCTCGGCCTGGTCGTCACGCCCGAGTCGGCGCACCGCACCCAGCACGGGCCCGCCGGGACGTCGAACCGCTGCGTCATGCTCGAGCACGGTTACATCGAGATCCTGGCACCGACCCTCGACACGCCGAATGCGCAGCGGGTCCGCGAGCGGATGAAACGCTTCGTCGGCGTGCACCTGTGCTGCTTCGGGACGCCCGATCCGGCCGCCGAGCACTCGCGCCTGGCGGCGCACGGCTTCGAGCCCGAGCCGCTCGTCAATCTCGCCCGCAACTTGCAGGACGGCACGCCGGTGAGGTTCAACGTGGTCTACGTGCCGCCGGCGAAGATGCCCGAAGGCCGCGTCCAGTACTGCGAGCACCTCACCGAGACGAACCTGTGGCGCAAGGAATGGGTGAACGAGGGGCTGCGCCTCGAAGCGGCGTTCGTCGTCGCCGCCGATCCCGTCGAGGCTGCCGTGCGCTGGGGACGCTTCACCGGCGTGCTGCCGCGCCGCAACGGCGATTTCGTCGAGCTGCCGCTCGCGCGCGGCAAGGTGCTGATCGGCACGCGCGACGCACTGGCGCGGCTGCTCGGCGAGGCGCCGCCGCCGCCCGCGCTCGCGGGCTATGCACTGTCCGGCAAGCCCGGAGAGAAGCGCAGGGTCGTGAGACTGCCGCCGAGCCTCGGCGGCGTCTGGGTCATCGGTTAGAATCCGCCCACCTTAGGAGGAGGGACTCATGAACATGTTCAGACTCGCCGCGTCCGCGGCCCTGGCGCTCGCCGCCACCGCCGTATCGGCGCAACAGACGGTCAAGATCGGCTTCATCACCAGCTACTCCGGCCTGAACGGCAACCTCGGGCCCTACATGGAGCGCGCGGTGCGGCTGTACCTGAAGCAGCACGAGAAGGACCTGGGCGGCGTCAAGGTCGAGCTGCTGACGCGCGACGACACCGGCCCCAACCCCGACAAGGCGCGCCAGCTCGCGCAGGAGCTGGTGGTGCGCGACAAGGTCAACCTCCTCGCCGGCGTGATCTTCACGCCGAACGCGATGGCCATGGCGCCGATCGCCACCGAGGCGAAAGTGCCGTTCGTGATCATGAACGCGGGCACCGCGGTGATCACCACGCGCTCGCCGTACATGGTGCGCACCTCCTTTACCCTGTGGCAGTCGAGCTATCCGCTCGGCCAGTGGGCGTCGAAGAAGTACAAGACCGCCTATTCGCTGGTGAGCGACTTCGGCCCGGGCCACGATTCCGAGGAAGGCTTCAGCAAGGCCTTCGAGGAGGGCGGCGGCAAGATGCTCGGCAAGGTGCGCGTACCGCTGCAGAACCCGGACTGGGCGGCGTACATGCAGCGCGTCAAGGACGCGAAGCCCGACGTGCTGATGGTGTTCATCCCGGCCGGCAAGACCGCGACCGCGGTGATGAAGAACTTCTCCGACCTCGGCCTCGGCCAGGCCGGCATCAAGCTGATCGGGCCGGGCGACGTCACCACCGACGAGGAGCTGCCCAACATGGGCGACGTCGCGCTCGGCGTGCTGACCGTGCACCACTACTCGGCCGGCGCGACCCGCCCGCAGAACAAGGCGTTCGTCGCGGCCTGGAAGAAGGAGTACGGCCAGAACGAGACGCCGAACTTCGTCGCCGTGGGCGCGTACGACGGCGCGGCGATCATCGTCGACGCGATCAAGGCGCTGAAGGGCAACATGGATCCGGACAAGACGATGGAGTTCTTCAAGACCTGGAAGAACCCGAACAGCCCGCGCGGCCCGATCTCGATCGATCCCGAGACGCGCGACATCGTGCAGAACGAGTACCTGCGCGAGGTGAAGCGGGTCGGCGGCCAGCTCGCCAACGTCGAGCTGGAGACGGTCGCCACGGCGCTGAAGGATCCCTGGAAAGAGTTCCAGAAGAAGAAATAGCTTTCTGGGGGAATTGCTCTCGTCTGTCGTAAGCGTCGCCTTCCACGGCGTCGCTTACGGCATGATCCTTTACGTGATTTCCGTCGGCCTGTCGGTGACGATGGGCCTCATGGGCTTCATCAACCTCGCCCACGGCGTGTTCGCGATGGCCGGGGGGTTCGTCCTCTCCAGCTTCATGGCGCGCTTCGGCGTGCCCTTCCCCCTGGCGGTGCTTTCCGCATTCGTCCTCGTCGCGCTGGGAAGCGTGGTGCTCGAGCGGCTGCTCTATTCGCGGCTCTACGGCGCCGGCGAGCTGACGCAGGTGCTGTTCTCGATCGGCCTGATCCTCGTCTCGATGGCGAGCGCGCGGCTCATCTTCGGCGACCAGGCGGCGCGCGTACTCCTGCCCGACTATCTCCGCGGCCAGCTGCACATGATGGGGCGGGACTTCCCGACCTACCGGGTCTTCATCATCTTTTTCAGCCTGGGAATTATTCTGTTGCTGTGGTTCGGCGTCGAACGCACCCGCTGGGGCGCGATGGTGCGCGCGGCGGTCGACCATCGGGCGATGGCGCAGTCGGTGGGCATCAACACGCGCCTGCTCTTCATGGCGACCTTCGCGCTCGGCAGCGGCCTCGCCGGCCTCGGCGGCGCGCTCGGCGCCGACATCCTGCCGGTGCAGTGGGCGTATCCCTTCGAGCACCTGGTCTACTTCCTCATCGTCGTCGCGGTCGGCGGGCTCGGCAGCCTGCGCGGACCGTTCATCGCCGCGCTGCTGATCGGCGTCGCCGACACGGCGTGCAAGTACTGGGTGCCCGAGTTCGGCGCGTTCCTGGTTTACGCCGCGACTATTGGAATCCTGTTGTGGCGGCCGATGGGATTGTTTGGAGTGCGCGCATGATTTGGCCCCCTGACAAGGGGGCCGTGAGCCGCAGGCGAGCGGGGGGTTCGCTTTTCGCGGAAAAAACGAACCCCCGGGCGCGCCGAAGGCTCGCCTCCCCCCTTAACAGGGGGGCAAACCCATCATGAGCGGCTATAGCGCCGATACGCGGATCCGCTGGACCGAGTGGCTGCCGTGGGTCGCCGCCGGCCTGTTCTTCTTCCTCATGCCCGAGTACCTATCGCTCGGCGCGCGCATCCTGATCTTCATCCTGTTCGCGCTCTCGCTCGACCTCATCCTCGGCTATGCCGGCATCGTCACGCTGGGACACAGCGCGTTTTTCGGCCTGGGCGCCTACACCGCCGGCATCCTCAGCGCCCGGCTCGGCGTGAACGACGCGTTCCTGCAGCTCGCCGCCGCGGCCGGGATGTCGGCGCTCCTCGGCATGCTCACCGGCGCGGTGATCCTGCGCACGCGGGCGCTGACGCTGCTCATGCTCACGCTCGCCATCACCGCGATCCTGCTCGAGATCGCCAACAAGTGGTCCACCATGACCGGCGGCGCCGACGGCCTCTCCGGCGTGCAGGTATCGCCGCTGCTCGGGCTGTTCAAGTTCGACCTGTTCGGCAGGACCGCCTTCCTCTACTGCCTGATCGTGCTGTTCGCCGCCTGGTGGGTGGTGCGGCGGATCATCTATTCGCCCTACGGCGCGATGCTCACCGGCATCCGCGACAACGCCGCGCGCATGCACGCGATCGGCGCGCCGGTGTACTGGCGCCTGGTGATGATCTACACGGTCTCGGCGACGATGGCGGGCGTGGCCGGCGCGCTCCTGACGCAGGTCAATCAGTTCGTCGGCCTGAACGTGCTCGGCCTCGAGCCCTCGGGCGACATCCTGGTGATGCTGATCCTGGGCGGCGTCGGCCGGCTCTACGGCGCGTTCGTCGGCCCGGTGGTCTACATCGTGGTTCAGGACACCCTCGCCAAGCAGTATCCCGAGTACTGGTATTTCGGCATCGGCGTGCTGCTGATCTTCGTCGTGCTGTTCGCGCGCGGCGGCATCCTGGGCATCTTCGACAAACTGCGGGACAAATGGCTTTCGCACTCCAGACCGAAAAGCTCTGCAAGAGCTTCGGCGCGCTGACCGTCGCCGACCACATCGACTTCCGGCTCGAGCCGGGGGCGCGTCACGCCCTCATCGGCCCGAACGGCGCGGGCAAGACCACCTTCGTCAACATGCTCACCGGCGTCCTTGCGCCGACCTCGGGAAGCATCTTTTTGAATGATCAGGAAGTAACCAACACCAGCCAGGCGGCCCGCGTTCGACTCGGCCTCGGCCGCACCTTCCAGATCACCACCCTCTTCCGCAGCCTGCCGGTGCTGGACAACGTCGCGTTGGCGGTCGCGGAGCGCACCGGGGTCGCCAAGCGCATGTGGCGTTCGGCTTCTTCCTGCAAGGATATCGTTGAAGAAAGCCAAAACCTTCTCGGCGTGCTCGGCCTCGCCGACGATGCAGCGAGCGCGGCGCAGGACCTGCCCTACGGCAAGCAGCGCCTCCTCGAGATCGCAGTGACGCTCGGCCTCAAGCCCAAGGTGCTGCTGCTCGACGAGCCCGCCGCCGGCGTGCCCTCGCATGACTCGGGCAAGGTGCTACAGCAGCTGGAGAAGCTCTCCTCCGACATCGCGGTGCTGATCATCGAGCACGACATGGACCTCGTGTTCCGCTTCGCGCAGCGCATTACCGTGCTCGTGCAGGGACAGGTGCTGGTGGAGGGCACGCCGAGCGAGATCGCCGGCGACAAGCGCGTGCGCGACGTCTACCTGGGCGAAGCTCATGTCTGAAGCACTGCAGCGATCCGCGCTTTCCCTTTCGAATGTTCGAGCCGGCTACGGTGAGACCACGATCCTCGAGGACGTGAGCTTCTCGCTGCCCGAGCGCGGCTCGCTGGCGATCCTGGGCCGCAACGGCGTCGGCAAGACGACGCTGCTCGCGACGATCATGGGTCACACGACGTTCCAGTCGGGAGAAGTGAAGTTTCTCGAAAAACGAATCGAAAACCAGGCTGTCTACGAGCGCTCGCGCGCGGGTATCGGCTATGTGCCGCAGGACCGGCTGGTTTTCCCTTCGCTCAGCGTCGAGGAAAACCTGACCGTTGCAGCACGTTCCGGCCGGTGGAACCTCGAGCGCGTCTACGACCTCTTTCCGCGCCTGTCCGAGCGCAAGCACCACGGCGGCAACCAGATCTCCGGCGGCGAGCAGCAGATGCTCGCCATCGGCCGCGCCCTGATGGGCAACCCGACTCTTCTCCTCATGGACGAGCCGCTGGAAGGCCTGGCGCCGATCATCGTGGAAATGCTGCTGAAGGCGCTGAAGCGCCTGATTTCCGAGGATTCCCTCGCGGTCGTCCTGGTCGAGCAGCATGCCAAGCTCGCGCTGCAGGTGACGCGCACCGCGCTCGTGATGCGCCGCGGCAAGATCGTTCACGAAGGCGCGAGCGACGCGCTGCTCGCCAATCCGGAGCGACTGGCGGATTTGGTGATGGCGCAGTAAAAAGGGGGCGATGACCGTACCGCCCAAGGCGCTGGTCGCCGCGTCCGTCGCGCTCGTCGCGCTGCTCGTGCTTTCGGGCGTGAACCCCTATGACCGCACGACGTGGGTGCTGGAGGTATTCCCGGTGGTCATCGCGCTGCCGGTGCTGTGGCTGACCTATCGGCGCTTCCCGCTGACGACGCTGCTCTACGCGTGCATCTTCGTGCACGCCAGCGTGCTTCTGATGGGCGGCGCCTACAGCTATGCCAGGGTGCCGCTCGGCTTCGAGATCGCCGGTGCGCTCGATCTCGAGCGCAACCCCTACGACCGGATCGGCCATTTCTTCCAGGGATTCGTGCCGGCTCTGGTCGCCCGCGAGATCCTCATTCGCGGCGCCTACGTGCACGGCCGGAAAATGCTCGTCTTCGTCGTCGTTTGCATTGTCCTGGCGATCAGCGCTTCCTACGAACTGCTCGAGTGGGCGTCGGCGCTGGCGCTGGGACAGGGTGCGGACGAGTTCTTGGGCACGCAGGGAGATCCCTGGGACACGCAAGAGGACATGTTCTGCGCCCTGATCGGCGCCGTGACGGCTCTCGCCCTGCTTTCGCCCTTCCACGATCGGCAACTCCGCAAACTCCAAGCCTGAGGCTCTATGGAATCGCTCAAGGACGCCAGCCACCTCTATGAAGTCGAGCACCGCGCGCGCTTCGCCGAACGGCCGGGCTTCCGTATCCAGGAGTTGCAGCTTTCGACCACGCAGCAGGTGCCCTGGCACTATCACAACAAGGTGAGCGACACCTTCTACGTGCTGAAGGGCTACCTGCGCATCTTCCTGCAGAACCCGAAGGAAGAGATCCGCCTCGCGCCGGGGGAGACCTTCAAGGCTAAAGCCGGCCGCCCGCACCTCGTCACCAATGGCGGCAACACCTCGGTCAATTTTCTCGTGCTGCAGGGACTCGGCGAATACGACTATGTACCGCTCACTGGTCCTGATCGCGCTGCTTAGCGCCGCCGCGCCGGCGCTCGCGCAGCGCGGCAAGCCGGTGGCCGCGGTCGGATTTCCCGACGCGCCCGGGAAGGAAGTGCTGCTCGCGAAGTGCTTCCAGTGCCACACGCCGGGAATGTGGATGGACCAGCGCCAGGATCGCCGCGCCTGGGAGAGCACGCTCTTCCGCATGGTCGGGCGGGGTGCGCTCTGGACCGAGGACGAGATCAAGGCGATGGCGGATTATCTCGGCAGGACCTACGGCAAATGAGAGAGCTCGTCGCCCGCTATCTTTCGCACTCGATTTCGCGGCGCACCTTCCTGAAGGGCATGACCGGCGCCGGCGTCTCGCTGGTCGCCGCGAAGGAGATCCTCGAGTCGCTCGTGCCGGTGGCGCACGCGCAGGGCGCGATCGAGGGCGTGAAGGTCGTCGAAGGCACCGGCGGCCTGTGCTTCGCCGAGCAGCTCATCGCCTCGGGCGTGAAGTACGTGTTCGGCAACTCGGCGAGCGAGGACGCGCACTTCTACGAGGCGCTGGTCGACCGGCCGCAGCTGAAATACATCCTCACGCCGCACGAAGGACCGGGCGCGGCGATGGCCGCGGGCTACGTGAAGGCCTCGGGCGAGCCGGCGATCGTCATGCAGGCGGCGGCGGTCGGCCTGATGAACGCCATGGGGCAGATGTTCAATGCCTACAAGGAGCAGACGCCGCTCGTCTTCTACAGCTACCGCACCGACCAGACCGGCCGCGCCGGTCGCGACGGCTTCGAGGAGGTGGCAAACCAGGAGCAGCTCGTCCAGCCGCTCACCAAGTACTCGTGGCTCGCCCGCAAGGCGGAGATGATTCCCGAGACCGTGCGGCGCGCCTTCAAGGCGGCGTGGACGCCGCCCTACGGCCCGACCTACTGCTCATGGCATTCGGACCTCAACGACGCGCAGGTCAAGACCGAGGTGATCCTGCAGAGCAAGGTCGATCCGCGCATGCGGGTGCGCCCCAATCCGGTCGAAGTCGAGCGCGCGGCGAAGCTGCTCGTCGAAGCGAAGATGCCGCTCATGATCGTCGGCGACGAGATCACCGGCGCGAAGGGAACCGCCAAGGCGGTGAAGCTCGCCGAGCTGCTCGGCATGCCGGTGACGCAGGCGCGGCAGATGTTCGTCAACTTCCCCGAGGCGCATCCGCTCTGGGTCGGTTCGCCCCCGGTGACGCGGCTTGCCTCGCTCGACTACCCGAAGAACCCCGACGTGGTGATCAACGTCGGCAACAAGCTGCAGCACAACAGCCCGCAGCCGGTCGTCGGCCGCGGCGCGAAGTTCATCGACATGCGCATCGACAGCGGCTCGATGGGTAACGTCATGCTCACGGAAGTGCCGCTCGTCTGCGACGTTGCCTATGGACTCGATGATCTGATTGCCGCGGTTTCGCAGCTCATCACTCCGTCTCGGTTCGAGGAGCGCGCAAGACAGGTCAGAGCCTTCCACGACAAGGCCGCGACGCTTCGCAATCTCGTCGTCAAGAACCCCGACTGGAACCGCGCGCCGATGCTCGCCGACCGGGTGACGCGCGAAGTCGCGCAATTCGCGGACAAGGACGCGATCATCGTCCACGAGGCCGGATCGGTGAACCTGCACGGCTTCGACTTCAATCCCGACGGCGGGCGCGAGCTTTTCTTCTATTACGGCGCGCATCTGGGCTCGGGCATCGGCACGGCGGCGGGCGTGAAGCTGGCGCGGCCGAACCGGCAGGTGATCTGCCTCGTCGGCGACGGCTCGTTCATCTTCGGCCCGACGGCGCTGTGGAACATGGCGCGCCTCGAGCTACCGGTGATCACCGTCGTCTACAACAACCACGCCTACAGCGGCCCGCACAGCCGCGTCATCGAGAAAGTGCCGAGCGGGCGGATGGTGCAGACCGGCCAGTTCTACCATGACTACCTCGGCAAGCCGGACATGAACATGGCCATGATCGCGAAGGGCTTCGGCGTCGACGGCGAAGTGGCGCACTCACCCGAGGAGCTGCGCGCCGCGCTCGGTCGCGCGAAGAAGAGCG
The DNA here is from genome assembly GCA_001644455.1 of Betaproteobacteria bacterium SCGC AG-212-J23. Lineage (GTDB taxonomy): Bacteria > Pseudomonadota > Gammaproteobacteria > Burkholderiales > SG8-39 > SCGC-AG-212-J23. Next base: position 5,032 of record LSTF01000061.1, on the reverse strand, counting down.
CGGCCGGCGGCAAGCCCTACCTCATCGACGCGCAGGTCGCACGTGTCGGCGTCGCCTGGGCGGACAAGCCCTGGACGCCGAACCTCAAATCATGACGATCCGCGCCCTGGTCTTCGACGTCTTCGGCACCGTGGTCGATTGGCGCTCGTCGATCATCCGCGAAGGTGAGTTGCTCGGCCGCGCGAAGAACCTGAAGGTCGACTGGGCCGCGTTCGCCGATGCCTGGCGCGCGGGCTATCGCCCGGCGATGAACCGCACCGCGAAGGGCGAATGGGCGAACATCGACACGCTGCACCGATCCATCCTCGACGAGCTGCTGCCGAAGTTCGATCTTCGCCTTTCCGAAGAGGAAATCCGGCATCTCAACCTGGCCTGGCACCGGCTGATCCCGTGGCCGGATTCGGTTCCCGGCCTCAATCGCCTGAAGACGCGCTACGTCATAGCGACGCTCTCGAATGGCAACGTTTCGCTGCTCGTCGACATGGCGAAGAACGCGGGACTGCCGTGGGATACCGTCCTGTCCGGCGAGCTGATCCGCAAGTACAAGCCCGACCCCGAGGTCTACCAGATGGCAGCCCGGCTATTGGGCGCGACGTACGAGGAGACGATGCTGGTCGCGGCGCATCCCGACGACCTCCTCGGCGCGCAGCGCGCGGGACTGAAGACCGCCTATGTCCCGCGCCCGCTCGAGCATGGACCAAAGCCGCTGGTGCCGCCGCCGGCAGGCGCGAAGTTTGATTTCACCGCCTCCGACTTCCTCGACCTCGCCCGCCAGCTCGGCGCCTAGAGCTTCAGCAGCTTCTCCGCGTTGCCGTGCGCGAGCTTGTGCTTGTCGCCGTCGCTGAGCGACAGCCTGTTGAAGAACTCCATGCCGACCTTGTTCGACTCGTAGGGCCAATCGATGGCGAACAGCATGCTGTCGATGCCCATCGCGAGCAAGGTGCAGACGAACGCCGGCTCGTACCAGTTGCCGCTCGTCGTTACCAGCAAATTATTTTTTAGATACTCCAAAGGCGTTTTCTTCAGCCCGCGGCGTTCGGCCGCGGCGCGCGCGTGGGTGTCGAGGCGGTGCATGGCGAAGGGGATCCCCTCGCCCAGATGGCCGAGGATGATCTTCAGCTTCGGGCAGTCGTCGAACAGGCCCGAGAACACGAGGCGCAGGAAGTGGCTGCTGGTGTCGATGGCGAAGCCCCAAGGCGCGCGCGCCAGCTCCTCGTATCCGTCGAAGTACGCCTTCACCACCTGCGGGTGCGGCAGTGCCGGGTGCAGATAGACCGGCACGCCGAGTTTCTCCGCCGTCTTCCATAGGGGGCGGTATTTCGGCGCGTCCAGAAACTCTCCCTGCTGATGACCGTGAATCATCGCGCCTTTGAACCCGAGCCTCCCGACACATCTTTCCAATTCACTGGCAGCGGCGAGAGGGTCCGCGGTGGGCAATGCTGCGAAGCCGTAGAAGCGGCCGGGATATTTCCGGGTCGCCTCGAAAAGGCGATCGTTCGCATCCCGCGCCATCGGAATCGCCACATCGGCGGCGAAGCCCTGCGGGCCGGGCGAGCCGAACGAGAGCACCTGCACGTCGACGCCCGCCGCGTCCATGTGGGCGATGCGGCTCGCGCCGAGGTCGAGGTTCTCGGCGATGATGTCGTGACCCATCGCGCTGCCGCGCGAGGAGAGGTAGAAGTTGCGGAACTCGTTCGCCGCGACCTTCTCACGGTACATCGGCGTGATGAAGTGCTCCTCGATGGCGATGATTCTCATGGCTTGAAGTAGCGCTTCTCGAGCTCCTGCTGCTTCTCGCCGCCCTCGCCTTCGGGCGGCACGTCGGGAATGGGATAGCCCGAGTGCTTCTTCTGGAAATCCTCCCAGGCGGTGATGCCGCGCTTCTGAAAGTCCTGCATGAACTCCCAGATGCCAGCCCACATGACGTGGTGGGTGAAGCCGGGATACCAGGCGACGTTCACACCGAGGGCGAGGTGCTCCTCGGCGGAGAGGTAGCGCGGCAGCTTGCCCTTCATGAAGGAAAGCGTGCCTTTCACCGCAGCGCGCGCCTTGCGGATCTCGTCCTCCGAGTGTGGCGACTCGAGCTGCACCCAGTCCACGCCGCCCTCGCGCTCGTACGCCGCCAGACGCTTGATGCACTCGTCCAGACCGCTGTTCACCGCGTCGCGCGCATAGCACTGCGCCATGACGACGAATCCGTGATCGAGCTCGTTGCGCATGTCGACCGCGGCGCGGTAGCGAGCCACGGCCTGCTCGAGCGGCACCACCTGCACGCCGGCCGATTGCGTGCGGCGCTTGCCCTCGATCGGCTGGTCGTCGATGCGCACCCCGGCGAGCCCGGCCTCGATGCATTCCCGCACCAGGCGGCGCACCGCCATCGTGCCGCCGTGTCCGGTGTCGCCGTCGAGGATCACCGGGAACTCGACCGCGCCCGCGATCCACTTGCCGATCTGCACGCATTCGCCCATCGTCGCCGTGCCGACGTCGGCGAGGCCGGTATAGCCGCCGACCACCGCCGAGGTGCCGACGAATCCTGCCTCGCAGCCGGCGCGCTCCATGATGCGCGCCAGCGCCGCGGTGGGCGGATGCAGAACGGAGAGGACGCGCTCCTTGCGCGCCAGCAGCGCCCGCAGGCGCCGCGACTTGGAGTTAGGCGAGGCCACAGCGCGCGTAGAGGCGCACGGCGTTGTCCCAGAAGAGCTTGCGCTTGCGCGCTTCCGGCATCTTCCAGGCGAGCACTTTCTCCACCGACTTCGGGAAATGGCATTCGCCGTGCGGATAGTCGGAGGCGTACATCAGCACGTCCTCGCCCACGAGATCGATCACGGCGTTGGTGAGCTTTTCCCCCTCGGGAATCTCGATGCTCTGGAAATAACGGCCGCTGGTGACGTATTCGCTCGGTTTCGACTTGAGCTCCGGGATGGCCGCGGCAATGGTCTCGGCGTGCTCGTCGATGCGCTGCATCCAGAACGGCAGCCAGCCGTGGCCCGCCTCGAGCGTCGCGAGGCGCAGGCGCGGATAGCGGTCGAGCATGCCCGCGCCGATCAGCGCCGCCATGTTGCGCATGCCGCACCAGGGATGCGCCGCCGAGCGCTGCAGCCAGAGGTTGTCCCACGTATCCAGCCCGCCCGGCGCGTACGGCGGCATGACGGTGAAGGTATGCAGCACGACCGCGAGATCGTGCTCCTGCGCCGCGGCCCATACCGGCTCGAGCGACGGATGGTCGAGCGGCACGCCATAGGGCGCGTACGCCATCACCGCCCAGGCCCAGCGCGACTTGCCCCAGCGCTTGATCTCCTCCAGGCCCGACTTCACGTCGCGAGTGCCGACCAGGATGAGACCGCCGAGCCGGTCGGGATACGCGCCGCAGTAATCCGCCATCCAGCGGTGATAGGCGCGGTACATCGCCATCTCGAGCGCCACGTCGTCGCCGGCGGTCCAGGTGCCGAACCAGCCCGAGGGCAGCGTCAGGTTGACGTCGACGCCCTCGTAGTCGAGATCCTTGATGCGCTCGGCCGGATCATGGTCGCCTTGCGCCGACGGCTCGCGCTCGCGCTTCGCGCCGGTGAAGCCGGCCATGTAGGCGCCCTTGTCGGGCTCCGCCTCGGCGGTACCGAGCTTGCGCAGGTAGCGCCGCTGGCCCTTGGTGTAGACGCCATGTCCCTTGCTGCTCGACTTGTACTGCGCCCAGCCCGAGAGGCGTTCCTTCTCGGCGCCGGAGAGGTAGCGCTCGAGCACATCCATGTAGGGGCCGACGTGCGTGTCGGAATCGAAAATGCGGAAACCGTTTCGCGCCATGCCGCATTCTAGTGAGGTATACATTGAGCATGACGCGCGTCCTGGCGCTCCTGCTGATGGTTGTTTCGCAGAACGCGCTGCCGCAGGCCTATCCCTTCAAGCCTGTCAGGCTGGTGGTCGGCCTGGCGCCGGGCGGCGCCACCGACATCATGGCGCGGACGATCGCGCCCGCGCTGAGCGAGGAGCTCGGCCAGCCGGTGGTCGTGGACAACCGTCCCGGCGCAGCCGGCTCCATCGGCGCGGCGCTCGTCGCCAAGGCGCCGGCGGACGGCTACACGCTGTTCCTCGCTTCGAGCAGCTTCACGTCGAACGCCGTGCTGCAAGCCGGCGGTAGCTACGACCCGCTGCAGGATTTCACGCCGATCACCAACATCGCGTCGGCGCCGTTTCTGCTCGTCACGCGCGTCTCGCTGCCGGCAAAGACGGTCGCGGAGCTGCTCGACTACGCGCGCGCCAATCCCGGCAAGCTCAACTTCGCCTCGAGCGGCGTCGGCAGCACCGCGCACCTTACCAGCGAGCTGCTCAAGCGCTCCGCCGGCATCGACATGACGCACATCGTCTATCGCGGCGCCGGTCCGGCGCTCGCCGACGTTCTCGGCGGCCAGGTCGACCTGATGTTCGCCAGCATCGTCTCCGCCCTGCCGCACGCCAAGAGCGGCAAGCTACGGGCGCTGGCGGTGACCTCGCCGCGCCGCTCGGCGGTGGTGCCGGAGTTCCCGACCGTATCGGAAGCCGGCGTGCCGGGTTTCGAGATGGTGGGTTACTTCGGCCTGCTCGCGCCGGCGCGCACCGCGGCGCCGATCGTGGCGACCGTGCACGCCGCCGTGCTGCGCACGATCCGGCGGCGCGACATCGTCGAGCGGCTGGCGGCCGACGGCGCCGAGCCCGACGGCTGCACGCCCGCCGAGCTGCACGCGCTGCTCGAGCGCGACATGAAGAAGCTTTCCGAGTTGATGCAGGGCGCGAAGATCCCGCGCCAATAGGTCAGCGCGATTTCTTCAGCGCCGGATTGAGCTTGTCGATGTCGGCCTGGACCTGCGCGCAGCTGCGCTCGTAGACGATCTCGCGGCCGGCGATGGTGCCGGCGTAGGCCATCTGGTTGCGCGTCGGCGAGAGCTCGCACTTCATGTTGTGCACGCCCTCGCCCAGCACCACGGTGATGCCGGAGGCGCGCTTGTTGTAGACCACCACCTCCATCGTCTGGCCGGTGGAGGTGACGCGCACCGTGATCTTC
>LSTF01000060.1 GCA_001644455.1 Betaproteobacteria bacterium SCGC AG-212-J23 | reverse complement strand
GCGGTCGGCAGGTTCACCTGCAGGCGCTGGCCGTGCTTCACCGTGACTTCGCCGCCGCCCTCCGGCGCGACGATGGTGCTGGGAGCATGCGGGTCCCACGTGGTGGAACATCCACCCAGCAACAGGAGGAAGGCAGGCAACCACTTCATGCCGCCACCGACCGCAGGGATTGCCGCTCCGCCTCGATCCTCTTGGCAAGGACACGACGGAAGTGCGCGAGCGGCGCGTCGGCGACGATGCCGTTCATCTTGAAGTCCGGATCGGCGTCGAGCACCTGCTGCTGGCCCTCGATGATGAACTTGTCCTCGTTGAAGCCCTCGATCATGCTCACGTTGAGCGAGCTGGCGATCGCCGGGTTGTCGAGATCGTAGTCGTGCAGGTAGTCCCAGAAGAAGTGCGTCGAGCGCGCAGTCTCCGGAGTGAAGAACTGGCAGTTGCGATACTGCTTCGCGCCCTTGAGGTTGCCCTCTTTAGCCCCGGTGCCTGCCGGCGAGAACAGCGTCTCCATGAAGAAGATGCCCGGCACGTACATGCGGGCGATGTTGCGCCGATCCACTCTGTTTTTTTCCTTTACAACTTTTTTGTGAAAAGGAGGAGCCTCGGCGTCCATGTGCCAGCGCTCGACGCGAAAGCCGTCGTCGAGGCGCTCGATCGCCGTCGGCTTCGACTTGTAGGCGTATTCCTCGGAGCCGCCCAGCGTCTTGGTGTGCACGAACGCAAGGTGGGAGAAGTCGGACAGGTTGTCGACGATCAGCAGATAGTTGGCGTCGTAGTGCATGTAGTCCGGCTTGCCGCGCCAGCTCGGATCGCGCAGGTAGGGAAAGTCGAGGATCTTCGCCGGGTCGGCGAGCGCCGGGTCGCCCGGCCAGATCCAGACGAGATGATCGCGCTCGACCACCGGATAGCTCTTCACGCCGAGCTTCGGCGGGATGTTGTCCTGCCCGGGGATCTGCACGCATTTGCCGGAAGCGTCGAACTTCAGGCCGTGGTACATGCATCTTACGCAATCGCCTTCGCGGCGGCCGTTGGAGAGTTTCGCGCCGCGGTGGGCGCAGCGATTGTCCAGCGCGACCGGCCGGCCGCTGTCGCCCTTGTAGATCACCAGCGGCTGCTCGAGGATCGTTCGCGCGAGCAGCTTGCCGCCGGCCAGCTCGTAATCCCAGGCCGCTACGTACCAGCAGTTCTTGAGGAAAGCCTGCGTTTCTCTATAGGTCTCGGGGCCCATGCGGGCATTATCGCCCGTCCTCGGTGTTGATCGTCAGCTCGGCTCGCTCGCCGGCGGATTTTTTCACCCACTCGGGCCAGTGGCGGCTGCGCTTCTCGGCGGCGTCCGCCGCGTTGTAGGCCTGCGAGCCGCCGCTCGCCGGCCGGGTGCCGCGATCCCAGCTTGCAAATTCCTTGCCGCCGATCTCGTTGTTGCGCACCGGCTCGATGGCGTAGCGCTTGGCGCCGGCCTTGGGAATCACCAGGGCGTAGTAGGTCTTGCCGCCGGCGATGTTGGCCTGCATGAACTCGGCGGTCTCGCCCACCACCATGAAGGTGTAGAGGCCGGCGCTGAGCGGGTAGGAAAGCTTGGTCGCGGCGCCGACCGTGCCGATGAATTTCGGCCCGCCCGCGTCGGTGACATCGAACAGCATGGCGTCGGTCCCGCTCGCCTGCTTGCTGACCCGCATGAAGATCACCTTGGAGGACGACGCGTCCTCCGCCACCGCCGCAGCCGCGACCGGCACGGCCACCGGCGCAAAGCTCGCTGCCGCCGTCTGGCGGGTGGGCGCCGGCGCCGGCTCGGCCTGGCGCGGCGCCTCGGTGGCCTGCTGCTGGGCCTGCGCGCGTTCCGCGCGCTTGCGCTCCAGCGCCTCCTGCCGTTCCGCGCGGCGCTGCTCGGCGAGCTCGCGGCGTTCCTCCCTCGCCTGCTCGCGGCGCTCGCGCCGCTCGGCGCGTCCCGCGCAGGCGAGCGTGCCGAGCGCGAGGGCGACGATCACCCAGAATTTCCACGACCCGATGTAGACCATGTCAGCGTCCGTCCTCTGCGTTGAGGGTCTGCGATGCGCGCTGTGCCTCCGACTTGCTGCTCCACTCCGGCCACCAGCGGTCGCGCTTGTCGGCGACGCTCGGAGCGTTTTCCCGCGCCCAGGCGAGCGTGGTCGGCGTGTTGGTGACCGTACGGCTCTTGCGTTCCCAGCCCGCGAACTGCGCGCCGTCGAGCTCGTCGGCGCGAACCGGCTTGAACGAGAAGCGCGCCTTCCAGGCGCCCATGCGCGGCGTGATCAGCGCGTAGTAGGTCTTGCCGCCGATCACCGTGGCCTGCATGAAGTCCGCGGCTTCGCTCACCACCATGAAGGTGTACTGGCCCGGCTTCACGGGATAGGCGAGCTTGTTGAAGGGACGCACGATGCCGACGAATTTCGGCTCGCCGGAGCTGGTGACGTCGAAGATCGAGGCCGCGACGTTGCCGCCGTAGCTGGTCGCGCGCATGAAGATGACCTTCGCCTCAGCCGCGGCCGCGACCGGCGCGGTACTGACCGGCGTGAGCGTCGCCGCGGGCGCTGCCTCCTGCGCCTGCGCGGGCTGGGCGCGGCGCTGCTCGTTCCGCTCCGCCCGTACCGCCCTCTTCTGCTCGTTGCGCTCGGCGCGCTCCGCTCTTGCGTCCTCGCGACGCTCGCGCCTGCCGGCGCATGCCAAGGTTGCGAAGGCCAGGGCAACGATGACCCAGAACCGCCACGATCCGATGTACGTCATTTGGAAATCCCCCCGCCGGGATTATGCCTATTGCCCCGGGAAATGGCCCGTCGCCGCACGGGCAATATTCACCACCTCCCGCGGGGTCCGATTGCCGCGCCAGGCGACGTGCAGATCGGGGCGCAACAGAATGAGATCAAAGCCGTAGACGTCCCGCGCCCGGGCGTCCCGCAGGTCCAGGACTTCGAAAGGCGCGCCGACGGCTTTGAAAGCTTTTGTAAACGAAGAAGCGTCTTCGCCGGAAAAACGGAGCAGCGTGTACCCCGGCCCGATCCGATCCTGCAGCGCGACATGGCCGTCCAGCCAGACATGCGGCAGCCGCGCGCCGGGCCAGGTGCCCGGCACGTAGCTGCGGAAGTCGTCCTCGGGCGCGCCGGGCTCTTCGCAGATGAGCGGCGAGCCGGCGTAGCGGTAGCCGAGCTCGGCGCCGATCATTTCGTTGCTCTTGCGCTGCTCGATCTCGGCGACGCGCGCGAGCTCGGGCAGGTTCTGCCACAGCGCGCGCCACTTGCGCCGGCCGAGCGAGGCGTAGCGCGAGGCGGCGACGTTGCGCTCGCCGACCTGGCGCCGCTCGATCTCGTAGGCATCGAGCAGCCGCGGCCCGCCCCAGCCGCGCAGCGTCGCGGCGAGCTTCCAGGCGAGGTCGGCCGCGTCGCCGACGCCGCTGTTCATGCCGAGCCCGCCGGTCGGGATGACGAGGTGCACCGAGTCGCCGGCGAGGAACACGCGGCCGTCGCGATAGCGATCGGCGAGCAGCAGGTTCTGCCGCCACTTGCCGACGTAGAGCATCTCGTACTTCACCGGCACGCCGATGGTCCGCTCGAACTCGTGCGCCATCTGCGCGTCGTCGTCGACCACGGCGTGCAACGTCCAGTGCTGGGTCGAGTCCTGCATGATGAGGAAGCGCCAGCGCTCGTCGGCGACATGATAGTGGCGGCCATGCCCCGGGCCGGGGCCGATGGGAATGCGATCGAACAGCTCGTCGCAGCGGTAGAGCGCCTGGCGCAGCTCGCTCAGGTTCTCGCCGCTCATGCCGATGCCGAGCTGCTTCCTCACTATGCTGCCGCCGCCGTCGCAGCCCACCAGGTATTTCGCGCGAATTTTCCCTGCCGAAGTCGTCGCGGTCACCCCATCCGCGTCTTGCACGAACGAGTCCAGCTCGCACCCGTACTTCACCGTCACCGATGGCAGCGTCTCGGCTTCCTTCTTCAGCAGCGGCTCGAGCGTGTACTGCGAGATGAGCTGGTACGGCTCGAGCGGCATCGAGCCGTCGGTGCACGCATCGATCGCGCGCCGGGCTTCGGCCACCGACGGGTACTTGTGATGGACGAGCGGCGGCCGGTCGAGCGCGGTGACGATGAACACGTCCATCGGCACCTCGGCGCGCAGCCCGGCGGCGCGCACCTTCGCGGCGATGCCCATGCGCCGGTAGATCTCCATGGTGCGCGCGTTGCAGCGCTCCATCTTCGGCAGGAACTGCGGCGCGTCCTTGCGCTCGATGAGCGTGCAGCGCACGCCCTTCTGGCCGAGGTCGACGGCGAGCGTGAGGCCCACGGGTCCGGCGCCGACGATGAGAACTTCGGTATCCAGCAAAGCGCGCTGATTATAATCAGCGAGTGAAATTCCTCTGCGCATTGCTGTTTCCTCTCTGCGGAATCGCGGCAGCGCAGGAGCAGTGGCCGTCCCGGCCGGTGCACATCGTCGTGCCGTACACGCCCGGCACCGGGGCCGACATCCTCGCCCGCGTCTTCGACCCGAAGCTCTCGCAGCGGCTGAAGGCGGCCTTCGTGGTCGACAACCGGCCCGGCGCCACCGGCAACATCGGCGCCGATCTCGTGGCGAAGTCGCCGCCCGACGGCTACACGCTGCTTCTCACCGCGACCTCGTTCACCACCAACCCGGCGCTCAAGCCGGCGCCGTTCGATCCGGTGAAGGACTTCACGCCGATCGCTCTGCTCGCCACCGGCGCGCTCGGCGTCTATGTCAACCCGCAGGTGCCCGCGAAATCGATGCGCGAGTTCATCGACCTGGTGAAGAAGCAGCCGGGCAAACTCTACTACTCGTCGCCCGGCAACGGCGGCCCGCAGCACCTGGCGATGGAGCTGCTCAAGCTCGACACGCAGATCGACATCGTGCACGTCCCCTACAAAGGCGCGGGCGGCGCGATCGCCGATCTCGTCGGCGGCCATGTGCAGGCGATGGTGTCGGCGCTGCAGACCGTGGCGCCGCACGTGCAGTCGGGCCGCCTGCGCATGCTGGGCGTGATGAGCGCGAAGCGCGCAGAGGCCTTCCCCGATGTGCCGACGCTCAAGGAGCAGGGCCTGCCCGACCTCGAGGTCGAAACCTGGTACGCGATGTTCGCGCCCGCCGGCACGCCGGCGGCGATCGTCGCCCGCCTGAACCGCGACCTGAACGATTTACTGAAGGAGGCTGACGTGCGCGACGTGCTCGAGAAGCAGGGCCTGGTCCCCGAGGGCGGCGCGCCGGGCGAGCTCGGCGAGCGGGTGAAGAAAGACCTCGTGCGCTGGACGCGCGTGGTAAAGGCCGCCGGCATCAAGGCGGACTGATGGAATTCCTCGAAGACCTGGTCGCCGCCAACCGGATCCTGGCGGAGCACGGCGTCATCGACGCGTATGGCCACGTGAGCATCCGCTCGCCGGACAATCCGAATCGCTACTACCTCGCCCGCTCGCTCGCGCCGCAGAGGGTGCAGCTCGAGGACATCCTCGAGTACCACCTCGACAGCAACCCGGTCGACCCGCAGGGACGCGAATCGGTGCGCGAGCGCTTCATCCACGGCGAGATCTACCGCGCGCGTCCCGACGTGATGAGCGTGGTGCACAACCATTCGCCCTCGGTCATCCCGTTCAGCGTCACCGGCGTGCCGATGAAGGCGCTGTTCCACATGGCCTCGTTCATCGGCGACGGCCTGCCGAACTTCGAGATCCGCAAGGTGAAGAAGGGTTCCGACCTGCTGGTCAGCGACCCGAAGCTCGGCAAGGCGCTGGCGAAGACGCTCGGCAAAAGCCCCGCGGCGCTGATGCGCGGCCACGGCGCCGCGGTCACGGGCGAGAACATCCAACGCTCGGTCGGCCGCTCGATCTACCTCGAGATGAGCGCGATCATGCAGATGCAGGCGATGGCGATGTCGAAGAAGATCACGTTCTTCGACGCCGCCGAGGTGAAGGCGTCGTCGCCGGTGCAGGACTACAAGCGCGCCTGGCCGCTGTGGCGCGACAAGGCCCTCGCCCAGGCCAGAGCGGATCGTAAGAAATGACCGATCTCTGCTCGCTCAGCGCCGTCGCGCTGCTCGAAGGATTCAACAAGCACACGCTCTCTCCCGTCGAGGTCGCGAAGGCCGTCGTCGCCCGCATCGAGAAGCTGAATCCGAAGCTCAACGCTTTCTGCTTCACTTCAAAAGCAATTCTTGAAGACGCCAAGGCATCCGAAGCGCGTTGGATGGCGGGCCAGCCAAGAGGCCTGCTCGACGGCGTGCCGGTCTCGATCAAGGACCTGCTCGTCACCAAGGGCTGGCCGACCCTGCGCGGCTCGAAGACCGTCGATGCCAAGGGTCCGTGGAACGACGATGCGCCGGCGGTCGCGCGACTGCGCGAGCACGGCGCGGTCCTGCTCGGCAAGACCGCCACGCCCGAATTCGGCTGGAAGGGCGTTACCGACAGCGCGCTCACCGGCATCACGCGCAACCCGTGGAATCCGGCGAAGACGCCGGGCGGCTCCTCCGGCGGCGCGGTCGCCGCGGTTGCGTCCGGCATGGGCCCGGTCGCGATCGGCACCGACGGCGGCGGCTCGATCCGCATTCCCTGCTCCTTCACCGGTCTCTTCGGCATCAAACCCTCGTTCGGCCGCGTGCCGGCGTGGCCGCTCTCGCCGTTCGGCACCGTTGCCCACGTCGGCCCGATCACCCACAGCGTCGGCGACGCGGCGCTGATGCTGAACGTCCTCGCGCAGCCCGACGCGCGCGACTGGCACGCCCTTCCCTACGAGCGGCGCGACTGGCGCACCGGGCTGGAGGACGGCGTGCGCGGCCTGCGCATCGCGTTCTCGCCGACCCTCGGGTACGCCAAGGTGGATGCCGAAGTGGCTTCCCTGGTTGCCAAGGCGATTTCCGTTTTCTCCGACCTGGGAGCAAAAGTCGAGCAGAAGGATCCCGGCTTCGAGAATCCCGATCCGATCTTCCGCACCCACTGGTTTTCCGGCGCCGCGCTGCTGCTGAAGGGCATCCCGAAGGAGAAGCACGAGCTGATCGACGCCGGCTTGCGCGAAGTCGCCGCGCTCGGCGACAAGATGACCGCGCACGAAGTCCTCGACGCGCAGATGAAGCGCGGCGCCCTCGGCGCGCACATGAACCTCTTCCACCGCGACTACGACCTGCTCGTCACGCCGACGCTCTCGGTGCCCGCCTTTGACGTGGGCAAGGAATTTCCGGAAGGCGTGAAGCGCTGGATCGACTGGACGCCGTTCAGCTTCCCGTTCAACCTCACCCAGCAACCCGCCTGCTCGATTCCGTGCGGCCTCACCAAGGCCGGCCTTCCTGTCGGCCTGCACATCGTCGGCCCGCGCTACGACGACGCCCTGGTGCTGCGCGCCGCTCGCGCCTTCGAGACCGCGCGGCCGATCGCGCTTTCTCCCATGGCGAATGGGTAAGCAGCGCCTCGAAGCGTTCAGCGACGGCGTGATCGCGATCATCATCACGATCATGGTCCTGGAGATGAAGGTCCCGCACGGCGAAGACCTCGCGGCGCTCACGCCGTTGCTGCCGGTGTTCATGAGCTACGTGCTGAGCTTCGTCTACGTCGGCATCTACTGGAACAACCATCACCACATGCTCCACGCCTGCACACGCGTCAACGGCGACATCCTGTGGGCCAACCTGCACCTGCTCTTCTGGCTGTCGCTCTTTCCCTTCGTTACCGGCTGGATGGGCGAGAACCATTTCGCCCCGGTGCCGACCGCGTTCTACGGCGGCGTGCTGCTCGCCGCGGCCATCGCCTATTGGATCCTTCAGCAGCGCATCATCGCGTCTCAGGGTCTGGAGTCGCCGCTGAAGGCGGCGGTGGGCGGCGACTGGAAGGGAAAGCTTTCGCCGCTCTTCTACATCATCGGCATCGCTTCGACCTTCTTCTGGCACTGGATCGCCCTCGCGCTCTATGTCGCAGTGGCGCTCATCTGGCTGGTGCCGGATCGTCGGATCGAGAAGGCGCTGCACGCCTGACTAACAGATTCCCTCGCCTGCTATGCATGCTCGACGCGCCTGAGGGCGAACGTTAGGAGTTCCAATCCACGTCATTTGAAAGGGGGACGCCATGAAAAAGAGTCTTCGGTTTCTGCTCACGATGGTCGCTCTGCTGGCAGGCGCGACCATCGCCAACGCGCAGCAGGTCCCCGACCCACGAGTCGCAGACCTCGTGCGCGCGGGCAAGCTTCGGGTCGCGCTGTTTCCCCCTGAGTACACCAAGGATCCAGTCACGGGTGAGCTGCACGGGGGCGCGTTCATGGAGATCGCTCGCGCGCTCGCAGCGCGCCTCGGGATTGAGGCCTTGCCGGTCGAATATCCGACTCCTCCCAAGGTCGTGGAATGCCTTAAGGCCGGCACATGCGACGTGGGATTTGTAGGGATCGACCGAGCCGAGAAGGTGGGTCTGGGGTTCTCGCAGCCATTTATGCAAATCGACTTTACTTATCTGGTACCGGCTGGCTCCTCAATTCGCAGCGCCGCCGACGTTGACCGGCCCGGGGTTCGCATCGCGGCCGTGCGCAGTCACCTCTCGACGGTGGCTCTGATCGGCATGGTGAAGCACGCCACCGTGGTGTACGCCGATACCCCAGACCCCACTTTCGACCTGCTGCGTACCGGACATGCAGACGCAATGGCATCAATCCGCGCCGCGCTTCTGGAGTATTCCCCCCGGCTGCCCGGCTCACGGGTGCTGGAGGACTACTACGGGGCGAACCGCTTGACGATGGTGGTTGCGAAGGACCAGGCTGGACGGCTCGGCTATGTCAGCGAGTTCATCGAAGAAGCCAAAGCTTCGGGGTTGGTGCAACGGGCAATCGAGCACGGCGGCTCGGGCGGATACCAGGCGGTATCTCCGGGAAATCCCAACGCCCAGAAGTGAGTGAACGGAACGATGAGCGCTGACGCCGCGCCGGCCTTCATCGCCACCGCCGCCCGCGCCCACGGCCCGATAGCAACTGGATCTTTTCGCGTCGTGGTCCTGGAGGCGGACGGCACGCTGACAATCAGGGACTTCGCCAGCCTCGGGTCCGCGCAGCGCTACGCGGAGGATGCCGCATCGGAGTCCGACGGCCCGGGCGGTTCGCCCTGCGCCTATGCGTTCGACGACAAGCTCGTGTTCCTAGGCCGGGGATCGCACTATGCCGCGCGACCTACGAGTGGGCGGTGAGCTCTAGCGCCCAGGTGGAGATGACTTTGTCCTCGTCGAGCATCGCGCCGCGCACCGAATAGAGCTTGGCGCTTTCCATCTTGATCGACTCGAAGCCGCGGTAGCGGCCGGTGGGGCTGGCGTAGTTGGAAAGGATCGCGTCGCCACTAAGGACGAAGCGCCCGCGCAGCGCGCCGATATGCGGATTGATCGAGTTCCAGTGCGTGGAGCGCGCGCCGGGCGTGAGCGGCTCGATCTCGTAGCGGTTGTGCTGCACGCGCGTGGGGTCGCCGCGCAGCCGCAACACCGCTTCGAACAGCCACTTCGCGGGCTCGTGCTTGATGGTGGTCTCGCCCGCCGCGGAGTAGCGGTTGCCGCCGGCGTCGCAGTACTCCCCCTCTGCGCGCCAGGTGCCTTCCTTGACGAGAAAGGTGTGCTCTATCCGTGCACCTTGAGGGAGTCCTGGGGAACCTGCTCGCGCTGGCGGTCCATCCGGTAGTCGCGCAGCACCGAGCAGATGGTGATGCGGTAGTCCTTAAAGACCGACGCGCGCCCCTGCTTCTGCGCTTCGCGATGCTTCTGCAGGTTGCGCCACTTGTCCACCGATTCCTCGTCGCGCCAGTACTGCAGCGACAGGAACTTGCCCTTGTTGGTGACGCTCTCGAAGCGCTCGAGCTGGATGAAGCCGTCGGCCTTCGCCAGGTCTTCGCGCAGCGTGTCGACGACGCGCATGTAGTCCGGGAACTTTCCCTCATGCGGCGTGAACTCGAAGATGACGGTGATCATGGGCGGCGTCCCTCGTAGGCATGCTGCAGCAGCTCGAGCACCGGCGCGTACTCGACCTTGCGCGGGTTCGGATACGGCGCGTCGGAGGCGATGCGCGCGGCGCGCTCGAGATCGTCCTTCTTCAGGCCGATGTCGGCGAGCTTCATCGGCAGGCCGAGGCGCTGCTCGAGCTCGTACATGCCGCGCGGCGCGTCGACCGCCTCGATCGCGCGCGCCACGCGCTTCATCGCTTCATCGGCGGCGTCGCGGTTGTACTGCATGGCATGCGGCAGGACGATCGAGTGCGTCTCGGCGTGCGGCAGGCCGAAGCCGCCGAGCACGTGGCAGAGCTTGTGGTGCAGCGCGACGCTGGTGGTGCTGATCGTGCAGCCGGCGAGCCACGAACCGTAGAGGGCATCGGTTCTCGCGGACAGATCCATTCCCTCGATGATGATTTTCGGCAATGCCGCCGACAGCGCGCGGATCCCCTCCTCGGCCATCAGCGAGACGATCGGATTGCCGTCGTGGGCGTAAAGCGCCTCGACGCAATGCGCGATCGCGTTCATGCCGCTCGCCGCGGAGATGTTTGCCGGCAGGTCGAGCGTCAGCTCGGGATCGTAGATCACCGCCTTCGGCAGGACCTTCGGGTCGCGCCCCGTCTGCTTCGAGTTCTCTTTCGAAATTCCCCAGATCGTGGTCATCTCCGAGCCCGAGTAGGTCGTCGGCACCGCGATCACGGGCATCCCGGACGTGAGCGCAATCGCCTTGCCGAAGCCGATGGTCGAGCCGCCGCCGATGGCGATGCAGCAGTCGGCCTTGAGCTCGGTCGCCACTTTCCTCGCCTCCTCGGCGAGCGCGAGCGGCGTGTGCATGACGACGCGATCGAACACGCCGGCGATCGGCAGGCCCTTGGCGACCGCCCGCGCGCTCTCGGCGCGCCCCGGCGTGCAGAGCAGCAGCGCGCGCTTCACGCCGAGCCGGTCGAGCTCGGCGCCGAGCTGCTTCACCGAGCCGGCGCCGAAGACGACGCGCATCGGCAGCCCGGTGTAGACGAAGCTTTTCAATGCATCGCGCGCGCTTGCTTCGCGCGCCACTCGTCGATGGGCATGAAGTCGGGCTGCTTCCTAGCCTCCGCCTCGGCCCAGGCCCAGAGCTCGTCGTCGCTCAGCTTCAGATCCATCGGCACCCGCATCGGCTGCTTGCAGTGCCACGGCGTGTCGACGAACAGCTCGATGCGGTTGCCTTCCGGGTCGAGGAAGTAGACCGAGAGCGCGTTGCCGTGCGACACCGGATAGAGATCGCGCACCTTCTCGGCGGCGAGGCGGCGATGCATCTCGCGCAGGCCGGCAAATTCCGCCATGCGAAATGAAATCTGGTTGATGGGATTGAACGGCAGCCCCTCGGGCCGGCCGCTCGCGAGCACGATCTGGTGGTGTTCCTTCGGATCTCTGCTCAGGAACACCAGCGCCGTGGAACCCAAATTGCCCCGATCGGTGGCGGCAAAACCGAGCACGCGTGTGTAAAAATCCTCCATGCGCGCAGCATCGGCCACGAACATCCCCATGTGGCTGAACGAGAACCGCGGAACGGAACCCATGAAGTCCATCTTAATCGCACTTGCCTTCCTTGGCTTAGCCGGCTGCTTCACCATCGGCGACGCGCAGAGGCCGATCGCCTTCGAGACCATCGCCGCCCCGAAGCCCGGCGCCGAGCGCACTGCGCTCATCATCCTGCCCGGCTTCGGCTCCGATACGCAGGACATGAAGAAGCACGGCGTGGCGGCGGCGATCCAGGAAGTCTGGCCCGAGGTCGACGTGATCCTCGCCGACGCGACCTTCGCCTACTACCGCGAAGGCAACCTGATCGAGCGGCTGCACGACGAGGTGGTCGCGCCGACGCTGCGCGCGGGCTACCGCAAGGTGTGGCTGACCGGCGCGTCGCTCGGCGGCATGGGCGCGCTGCTCTACGAGCAGCAGCATCCCGCCGAGATGGCCGGGATCGTCCTGTTCGCGCCTTTCCTCGGCGACCGCTCGCTCCTGCAGGAGATCGACAAGGCCGGCGGGCCGCGCGACTGGAACCCGGGCGAGCTGCCCGTGGAAGTGAATTCCGCGAACTACCAGCGCCAGGTGTGGAAGATGATCAAGGGCTGGACGGAAGCGCCGCAGCGCGCGCCTCGCGTCTGGCTCGCCTGCGGCGTGGAGGATCGCTTGTTCGGCAGCGCGCGCCTGATGTCGAAGGCACTGCCTCAGGACCATTTCGTCGAACTGCCGGGCGGCCATACCTGGGAAGCCTGGATCAACGGAGGGAAAACCGTGTTTTCGAGAATCAGGAGCGAATCATGAAGCTCGCGACTTTCCGGACCAGCAAGGGCGCGAGCTACGGCATCGTCGACGGCAACAGCGTCACCGATCTCGGCGCGCGCCTCGGGAGCAAGTATCCGGACCTCAAGGCTCTAATTTCCAAAAATGGACTGGATGAAGCGAAAAAGGTTTCCCAGGCCGATTTCAAGACTTCCGAGATCACCTGGCTGCCCGTGATTCCCGATCCCGGCAAGATCCTCTGCGTCGGCCTGAACTACCAGGACCACGTGGTCGAGACCGGGCGGGACAACACCGAGCAACCGGCGATCTTCATCCGCGTCGCCGAATCGCAGGTCGGCCACAAGCAGCCGATCGTGCGGCCCAAGGAATCGAAGAACCTGGATTTCGAAGCCGAGATCGCGGTGATCATCGGAAAAGCTGGCCGCCGCATTTCCCAAAAAGATTCTTGGAGTTTTGTTGCTGGTTATTCCTGCTACAACGACGGATCCGTCCGCGACTGGCAGCGCCATACCATCCAGTGGACGGCCGGCAAGAACTTCGCGCAGACCGGCGGCTTCGGCCCCTGGATGGTCACCGCCGACGAGATTCCGCCCAACACCAAGATGACGCTCTCCTGCCGCCTGAACGGCGAGCGCATGCAGCACGCCACCACCGAGCAGATGATCTTCAAGATCCCGAAGATCATCGAGTACTGCTCGGCCTGGACGACGCTGCAGCCCGGCGACGTGCTCGTCACCGGCACGCCCGGCGGCGTCGGCGCGCGCCGCACCCCGCCGCTGTGGATGAAGCCCGGCGACAAGGTCGAGATCGAGATCGACAAGGTCGGGATCCTCGAGAACAGCATCGCCGACGGTTGAAGAAGTTCGTTGCCCTGTCGGCGATGTTGCTGGCGGCTTGCGCCGCGCCGGAACCGAAACAGGCGGACGATCCTCTGTCCGGAACACGCTGGTCGCTGGTGTCGATCGGCGGCTCGCCGGTGCTGGCGAGCGAATCCACCTCGATGCAGTTCGACAAGGGCCGGCTCAGCGGCTCCGACGGCTGCAACCGCTACTCGACGAGCTATAGCGCCTCGGCAAACGCGCTGAAGATAGGCCCGAACATCGCCGGCACGCGCATGGCGTGCGCGGCGCCGGTCATGGAAGAAGCGAAAACATTTATCGAAATCCTCGGCAGGACGGCCGGCTACCGCCGCGACGGCGAGCGCATGACACTGCTCGAGAGCGACGGCCGGCCGATGGCGGACTTCAAGAAAACGGCGCGCTAGCGCCCTAGCGGCGCAACCGCCAGACCGTGTTGCCGACGTCGTCGGCGACGAGCAATCCGCCTTTCGCGTCGACGGCGACGCCCACGGGGCGTCCCCAGGCTTCGCCATCCGGGCTGAGGAAGCCGTTCAGCACTTCCACCGGCGCGCCGGAAGGCTTGCCGTCGCGGAAGGGAATGAACACCACGTTGTAGCCCGAAGGCGGACGGCGATTCCACGAGCCGTGCTGGCCGACGTACGCACCTTCGCGCGTCATCGCCAGGCCGAGCGCCGCGACGTGGCTGCCGAGCGCGTAGTCGGGCTTGATCGCCTTGCCGACGAGCTCGGGCCGCTGCGGCTGCACACGCTTGTCGACGTTCGCACCGTAGTAGCTGTACGGCCAGCCGTAGAAACCGCCGTCGGTGACCGACGTGAGGTAGTCGGGCACGAGGTCGCTGCCGAGCTCGTCGCGCTCGTTGACTGCCGCCCAGAGGTGGCCCTCTTCCCAGGCGAGCCCGACCGCATTGCGCAGGCCGGTGGCGTAGAGGCGCTTCTCGCCGCTCTTCGTGTCGATTTCCCAGATCGCGGCGCGTCCTTCCTCGGCCGCCATGCCGTTCTCGGCGACGTTGCTGTTCGAGCCGACGCTGGCGTAGAGCCGCGATCCGTCCGCATTGGCGACCACGGTCTTGGTCCAGTGGTGGTTGCGCGTCCCCGCCGGCAGATCCGTCACCTTCTCGCCCGGCGTGCCGATGCGCGTCGCGCCCGGCGTGTAACGGAAGCGCACCACCGCATCGGTGTCGGCGACGTAGAGATCGTTGCCGACCAGCGTCATGCCGAACGGCGAATTGAGACCCTCGATGAAAGGCAAGCGCAGCTCGGCGATGCCGTCGCCATCCGCGTCGCGCAGCAAAGTGATGCGGTTCGCGCTCGGCACCGCGGAGCCGGCCTTCTTCATCGCCACGCCCATCACGCGGCCCTTGAGGGTCTTGCCTTCGTCGGGCCGCTTCGGCGCCGCGGTCTCTGCGACCAGCACGTCCCCGTTGGGCAGCACGTAGACGAAGCGCGGATGCTCGAGGCCCGCGGCGAAGGGCGTCACCGTGCCGCCGGCGGCGGCGGTCGGCATCTTCCCTTCGGGCCATCCCTTCGCCGGCGCGATCTTGACGGTAGGGATGAGCCGTTCGGCGGGCTGGGGCAGCGTCGGATCGGCGCCGGTTTGCAGGGGAATGGTCGCCTTTTCGCTGCAGGCAGCGAGGGCGAGCACGAGGAGCATTGCGGAGTGGCGTGGCATGCCCGCCACGCCGCAAGATTTACGCCTACTTCGCGGGTGGGGCGACGACCGCTTCCTTCTGCCCACTGCGCGCAAGCGACGAGGCGACAAGGCCGTTCGCCTTCACGTCCTCGACGAACTTGCGCAGGTACTCGGCGCCGCGCTCGCGATCCTTCGGGATCGCCATCGCCTGCTCGATCACCATGAAGCGGCCGTCGAGCACGCGGTAGCCGGGATTCGCCTTCGCCCACTCGATGACTGCCGCCTTCACGCCGGCGAGCACCGGCAGCTTCTCCTTCGCGAACAGCACGAACGAGGTCTGCGGCGAAGGGGCGTACACGAGCTGCGCGCGCTTGAGGTTGCGCGAGAGATAGAGGTCGTAGGCGCTGCCCTTGCTGACCGCGATGCGCACGCCTTCGCGATCGACCTCGTCGATCGACTTGATCGGCGACTCGGCAGGTACGACATAGCCGCCCTCGATGATCACGTAGGGCGCGCTGTAGGCGACCTCCTCGCCGCGCTTGGGATCGATGGCGAAGAACGCCACGTCCCAGACGCGCCGCGTCGAATCGGCGGTCACCTTGCCGGCGGCGTCGTAGGGAACGATGTCGAGCGGCACCTGCAGCCGCCAGGCGAGCTCGTGCGCCAGGTCGACCGACACGCCGCGCGCCTCGCCGGTCTTCGGATCCTTCTGCGCCAGCACCGTGTTGCCGAAATTGATCGCCGCGCGCAGCGTGCCGTTGGGCGCGATCTCGTGGGTCACGTAGGCCGGCGCGAAGCCCACCGACCGGCAGGACCCGAGCAGCACCGCGAGCGACAGGAGGAGGATTCTCTCAATCAAGCTTTGCCCCGCTTTCCTTGACGAGCTTTGCCCATTTGGCCAGGTCCGCGGCCATGAAATCGCGGAACTCGGTCGAGCCGCTGCCCACCGCCTCGGCGCCGTCGGCGGCGAGGCGCTGGCGCACGTCGGGCAGCGCCAGCGCGCGCAGCAGCTCGTCGTGCAGCCGTTTCACGATCGGCGCGGGCATGCCGGCCGGTCCGATCACGCCGTACCAGCCGACCACCTCGAAGCCGGGCAGCGCCTCCGCCACCGCCGGCACGTCCGGCATCGCCGCGAGGCGCTTCGGCGTGGTCACGGCGATCGCGCGCAGCTTGCCCCCGCGCACCTGGGCCTGCGCACCCTGCAGGCCGGCGAAACTGAAGTCGTAGCGGCCGCCGATCAGGTCGATGAACGACGGCCCGCTGCCCTTGTAGGGAATGTGCTGCGCCTGGATGCCGGTCATCTGCTTGTAGAGCTCGCCGGCGAGATGGCCGCCGGTGCCGAGTCCCGCCGAGCCGAAGTTCATCGGCGTGGGCGAGCGCTTCGTCCAGTCGATGAACTCCTGCAGGGTGTGGGGCGGCGACGCGTTATTCACCACCAGCAGGAAGCCCGCCGCGGTGAGCTGCGTGATCGGCGTGAAGTCGTCGACCGGGTGATACGGCAGGTTCGGGTTCAGCACCGCGTTGACGGTGTGCTGGTGGTACGCGAGCAGCAGGGTGTAGCCGTCGGGCGGCGCCTTGGCGGTGATTTCG
>LSTF01000059.1 GCA_001644455.1 Betaproteobacteria bacterium SCGC AG-212-J23 | reverse complement strand
GAGGTCGCCGTTGCTCTTCATGCAGACGGCGAAGAGCTCCTCGGCGAATTTCTGGCCGCTGCCCCCGCCCGCGGCCGCGGTGTTCTGGGCGTAGGCGCTGTCGAGGATCTCCTTCATGATCTCCTGGCCGCGCTCGGATTCCGCGACGTCGTAGATCCGCGCCATGATCTGGTTCGCCTTGGCCCGCTGCACCTCCTCGCGGGCGAGGGAGTCGGCGACCACGGCCATGTCGGCGGCGATGCCGCATTCGACTGCGCTTTCGGCGCGCGGCGCGGCCTGCGCTGCCGCAGCGCAGAGCGCCGCGGCGAGGGCGAGGAGCAGGCGGCCTTTCATTTCCGCGCCTTGCTGCTGCCGGCAGCGCTGCGCTCCGAATCGAGCGCACGCATCTCGCCGCGCGAGATCTTGCCGTCGTTGTCCTTGTCGAGCTCGGCGAAGCGGCCCTGCAGCTCGGTCGCGTCGCGGGCTTCGTCGCGGGTGACGAAGCCGTCCTGGTTCTTGTCGAGGCGCTCGAACAGCGCGGCGCTGGGGCTGGCCCGCCCGGCGGGGGCGGTCTTGGGCCTGTCGCCGTCCGCCGACCGAGCCGCGAGCGGCGCGGCGAGCAGGCCCGCGATGGCCATCGCAATCAGGGTGTTTCGCTTCATCGCTGTCTCCATGGAGGACGTTCGCAAAACCCCTCGCAAACCGCGTGCCGTAGGCCGCTCGGCTTCGGTTACGATTCGCTTCCCGTAGTTTCCGGAGTGCGCGCCCATGAAGAACACCATTCGCTGCGCAGCAATCGCAATCCTCCTCCTCGGGGCTGGCATCGCCCGCGCCGAGCATCCCGCCAGCGCCTCGAACATGACGCTGCTCGGCCACCAGGACCTGCAGGGCCGCAGCGCCTACCAGCCGCTGGTGCGGGAAAACAAGGGACGCTGGATCGCCTACGTCGGCCATCACGGCGGCAAGGCGGCCAACGGCCTCACCGGCAAGATCGAGGACAGCGGCACCTCGATCGTCGACGTCACCGATCCGCGCCGGCCGCGCTACCTCGCGCACATCCCCGGCGAGCCCGGGCAGGGCGAAACCGGCGGCGCGCAGATGGTCCGCGTGTGCAACGGCTCGGAACTGCCCAAGGGCGATCCGAACAAGGTTTACCTGTTGCGCACCTTCGGCAACCTCGCGCACGAGGTCTGGGACGTCACCACGCCGGAGAAGCCCTCGCGCATCGCCGTGGTGGTCGACAAGCTCAAGGGCACGCACAAGAACTGGTGGGAATGCGACAGCGGCATCGCCTACCTGGTCTCGGGCCTGCCGGACTGGCGCACGCGCCGCATGACGCAGATCTTCGACCTGTCGGACCCGGCGCAGCCGAAATTCATCCGCAATTTCGGCCTGCCGGGACAGGAACCGGGATCGACCGGGCCAGTGCCCACAGAGCTGCACGGGCCGATCTCCACCGGGCCGAAGGGCAATCGCGTTTATTTCGGCTACGGCACCAACAAGTCGGGCGTGATGCAGATCGTCGACCGGCAGAAGCTCCTCGCCGGGCCGTACGAGCCGACGCCGGCCAACCTGCGCGCACCGGAGGTCGGCCGCTTCACGCTCTCGTCGATGAATGGCGCGCACACGGCGCTGCCGGTGCTCGGCATGGAGCTGCCCGAATTCGCCAAGGACAAGGGGGCGCCGCGCGATTTCGTCTTCGTGGTCGACGAGTCGCTCGCCAACGAATGCACCGAGCCGCGCCAGCACGTGTTCGTGGTCGACGTCACCGAGGAGAAGACTCCGGTCGGCGTCGCGACCTTCAACGTGCCGGAGAAGCCGGGCGACTTCTGCAGCCGCGGCGGGCGTTTCGGCTCGCACTCGTCGAACGAGAACCAGCCGCCGATGTACGCCAGGCGCATCATCTTCGTCGCCTGGTTCAACGCCGGCGTGCGCGCGATCAACATCAGCGACCCGTTCCATCCGCGCGAGGTGGGCTATTACATTCCGGCGACCACCGACAAGACCGACAAGCGCTGCGTGAAGGCGGCGGGCGGCGAAGCCTGCAAGATCGCCATCCAGACCAACAACGTCGACGTCGACGACCGCGGCTACATCTACATCGTCGATCGCGCCAACACCGGCATGCACATCCTGGAGCTGAACCGCTAGTGGACCTCGCCATCGCCGGCAAGACCGCGCTCATCACCGGCGCGAGCATCGGCATCGGCCGGGGCATCGCCGTCGCGATGGCGCGCGAGGGAGTCAAGCTGGCCGTGGTTGCTCGCCGGAAAAATCTGCTGGATGAATTACAGACAGAACTGAAAACCAAGCTGGTGATCATCGAGCAGGATTTCCTTCTGGAAGGTGCTCCGGAAAAGATCGCTGATGCGGCCCTGAAAGGCCTCGGCTCGGTCGACATCCTGATCAACAACGCGGGCGGCAGCCGCCGCTTCACGCTCGAGTCGAACGACGCGCAGTGGGACGAGGCGCTGACGCTCAACTTCACCCGCCAGCGCCAGCTCGCCCACAAGCTCCTGCCGCAGATGATCGCGCGCAAGTGGGGCCGCATCATCAACATCACCGGCAAGTCCGAGCCCGAGGGCCTGAACGGCGCGTTCGCCGCCAAGGCGGCGATGCACTCCTGGTCCAAGGGGTTGTCGCGCGAGGTCGGCAAGCACGGCATCACCGTCAACTGCGTGCCGCCGGGACGCATCGACAGCGAGCAGATCCGGCGCAACTATTCGCCCGAGTTCCGCAAGAAGGAGAGCGAGCACGACATTCCGGTGGGCGAGTACGGCCAGCCTTCCGACATCGCCAACCTGGTCTGCTTCCTCGCCTCGCCGCTGGCGCGCTACATCACCGGCACCGTCATCCCCGTGGACGGCGGCTTAAGGAGGTATCAGTTTTGAGAATTTTCCTGCTCCTCGCGTTCGTCGCACTTCCCTGCTGGGGACAGAACTACCCCGCCAAACCCATCCGCCTCCTCGTGCCCTTCGCGCCGGGCGGCAGCTCGACGCTGGTGGCGCGCTTCATGGGCGAGGAGATGGCGAAGGACCTCGGCCAGAGCTTCATCATCGAGAACAAGCCGGGCGGCGGGGGCAACATCGCCATGCAGGAGGTGGCGCGCGCCGATCCCGACGGCTATACGCTGATCATCGGCCACGTCGGCTCGCTGGCGATGAACCCGTACATGTATGCGAAGCTGCCCTATGACGTGGACCGCGACTTCGCCGCGGTCTCGCTGCTCGCCATCGTGCCGAACATCTTCGTCGTCTACCACGAGGTGCCGGCGAAGGACCTGCGCGAGTTCGTCGCGCTGGCGAAGGCGAAGCCCGGGCAGATCAACTACGGCAGCGCCGGCAACGGCTCGGCCGGCCACCTGGCGATGGAGTACCTGAAGCAGGTGACCGGCATGGAGTTGCAGCACGTGCCTTACAAGGGCACCGGGCCGAACATCACCGACCTCGTCGCCGGGCGCACCCAGGCGACCTCTGCCGGCACGCCGCCGCTGCTGCCGCACGTGAAGAGCGGCAAGCTGCGCGTCATCGCCGTCGGCACCTCGAAGCGCCTGCATTCCATCCCCGACGTGCCGACCGTCGCCGAGCAGGGCTATCCCGGGTTCGAAACCTCGCAGTGGTACGGCCTGAACGCGCCGGCGAAGACGCCCGAGGCGATCGTGCAGCGCCTCGCGCAAGCGGCGGCGAAGGCGGCGAAGAGCCCGCTCGTCGCCGAGCGCTTCAAGCCCGACGACGCCGAGCCGGTCGGCTCGACGCCGCAGGAGTACGCGGCGTTCATCAAGAAAGAGCAGGAGCGCTGGAGCAAGGTCGTGCGCGCTGCCAACGTGAAGGCGGACTGATGTACGACGTGATCGTGGTCGGCGGAGGAAACGCAGCGCTCTGCGCCGCGCTTTCCGCCTCAGAATTCAAGAAAAAGATCCTGGTCCTCGAGCGCGCGCCGGAAGATGAAGCCGGCGGCAACTCGCGCTTCACCGCGGGCCTGTTCCGCATCGTCTACACCGGGCCCGAGGACCTGAAGACGCTGATCCCAGACCTCTCCGCCGACGAGATCGCCAACACCGACTTCGGCACCTACACCGAGGAGCAATTCTTCGACGACATGGGGCGGGTCACGGAATATCGCTGCGATCCTGACTTGACTGAAGTTTTGATAAAAAACAGCTTCTCAACCGCGAGATGGATGCGAGAGCGCGGCGTGCGCTTCACCGCGGCCTGGGGCCGGCAGGCGTTCAAGATCGGCGGCAAGTTCAAGTTCTGGGGCGGCCTCACGCTGGAGGCGGTGGGCGGCGGGCCAGGCTTGGTGGAATCCGAGACCCAGCTCGCGAAGAAGGCCGGCATCGAGATCTGGTACGGCGCGCGCGCTCTTTCCCTCATTGCCGATGACGATGGCGTGCACGGTGTTGTTGTTCGAAAGAACAACAAGACCCTTGAAGTCAGAGCCCGGGCCGTGGTGCTCGCGGCGGGAGGCTTCCAGGCGAACACCGAGTGGCGCACGCGCTACATGGGTCCGGGCTGGGAGCTCGCCAAGGTGCGCGGCACGCGCTTCAACACCGGCGACGCGATCCGCATGGCGCTCGACGTCGGCGCGGCGGCGCACGGCAACTGGTCGGGCTGTCACGCCGTGGCGTGGGACCGCAATGCGCCCGAGACCGGCGATCTCGCGGTCGGCGACGGCTTCCAGAAGCACTCGTACCCATGGGGTGTCTACATCAACGCCGACGGCAAGCGCTTCGTCGACGAGGGCGCGGACTTCCGCAACTACACCTACGCCAAGTACGGGCGGGTGATCCTGCAGCAGCCGAAGCAGTTTGCCTGGCAGATCTTCGACGCCAAGGTGAAGGGGCAGCTCCGCGACGAGTACCGCATCAAGCAGGTGACGAAAATCACCGGCAACACGCTGGAAGAGCTCGTCTCGAAAATGGACGACACCGACCAGAAGACCGCGCTCCAAGAGCTCAAGGAATACAACGCCGCGGTGCAAACGGAGATTCCCTTCAATCCCAACGTCAAGGATGGAAGGGGTACCAGGAATCTAAGAATCAATAAAAGCAATTGGGCCAACACGCTCGACACGCCGCCCTTCGAGGCCTACGCCGTCACTTGCGGAATCACTTTTAGTTTCGGTGGATTGAAAGTGAATACTCAGGCGCAGGTGATCAACTCGGACGGCGAGCCGATCCGCGGCCTGTACGCCGCCGGCGAGCTGGTCGGCGGGATTTTCTGGTTCAACTACCCGGGCGGTAGCGGACTCACCAACGGCGCTGTCTTCGGGCGCATCGCCGGCAGGTCCGCGGCTACTTCTTCGGCCCGGCCTGGATCCTGAGCACAACGCCGCTCGCGTCGTACGTCGCGAAAATCGGCGCGCCAGGAACGAGCTGCGAGCGGTTGCCCGGCACGAGCGCGAACAGCGCAGCCGAATCCGGGACGATGATCTTCTGCGAGCCGCCGGGATAGCTCAGCGTGAGCTCGCGGCCGCTCGATGCCTGCACCATGGCATCGAGGTTCGCGTTGGTCATGGTCTGATCGTCGCGACCCTCGAAGGGCCGGTGCCCCGGGCTGACCGGCCTTGGCTGGACGCGGATCTCGAGCGCCGTGAGCTGGCCGCCCGGCCCCTTCTGCGAGGTGACGGCGAGGAAGCTGCCGGGCTTGATGTCGCCGAGCACGATCGGCTGCATGTACAGGAGCTCGGTCTTGTCGCCGACACGCAGCTTCTTGCCGGCAACCGAGATCTCGTCTCCGCTCACGGCGCTGATCACGCCGCGCACGCGCTCCTGCGCGGATGCGCCGAGCGCGACGAGCGCGAGAAGCAGGGCGAGCTTACTGAGGCGGCTTGACGCCATCTTTGCTCACGGCCACGCGCTGCGTGAGGAGCTTGTCGCCTTCCACGCGCGCGCCCGTGAAGATCGTCGCGCCGGGCTTGAGGTCGGCGCGCGTACCGGGTACGAAGTTGAAGTACTCGGTCTTGGAGTCGACCAGGATCTTCTGCTCGCCGTCCTTGTTCTTGAGGGTCAGCTCGCTGCCCTTGCCCATCTTGGTGATCTCGGTGATGTTGGAGTTGGTCATCATCGACCCCGGGATTGAGTCCCAGGCGCCGTGCATCTGCGGTACCTGCGGGCCGAGGGCATGCACCCGTTTCGCGACCAGGTGGCCCTCCGCGTTCTTGACCGAGGTGACGCCGACGTAGCTGCCCGGCTTGAACTCGCTGGCCTTGACCTTCTTCGTCGTGACCACCTGCGCGTCGGGGGCGAGCTGGATCTTCATGTCCTTGCCTTCGCGCGACTTGACCGACAGCACGTCGCCGTCGAGCGAGGTGATGGTGCCGCGCACGCGCACGTTCTGCGCCATGGCGGAAACGCTGACCAGCATCAATACCAGAAGGGCAAGCTTTTTCATGGGGGGGTCTCCTTGTATGGAGAGGTTAACACCCTTATCCTTCGCCGCATTCCATGCTGAATCCCTTCCAGGAAGTCAGAAAGAGCGAAGCGCGCCCGTTCACTTCGCTGCCCGCCGCCTACCGGAAGAAGAAGCGCACCGCCTGGTCGGATCCCAACCGCCAGGGCGCGGCGGTGGACAGCTTCCTCGAGGGGCCGTCGTTCGACCGCAAGGGCAACCTCTGGTGCGTCGACATCCCGTTCGGCCGCATTTTCCGGGTGAGCCCGAAGGGCGACTGGGACCTGGTAACGCAGTACGACGGCTGGCCGAACGGCCTGAAGATCCACAAGGACGGGTCCATCTTCGTCTGCGACTACAGAAAGGGTTTGCTGAAAGTAAACGAAAAAACAGGAGCAATCGAGACGATTCTCGGTACTGCGTTCAGCGAAGGGTTCAAGGGGCTCAACGACCTGCACTTCGCGGACAACGGCGACCTGTACTTCACCGATCAGGGCCAAAGCGGCATCGCCGATGCGACCGGCCGCGTCTACCGGCTGCGCGCGAGCGGGGAACTGCAGCGGCTGGTCACCAACGCGCCATCGCCCAATGGCGTGACCCTCAACGGCAAGAACACGCAGGTCTACGTCGCTATCACGCGCGCGCAGCAGATCTGGCGCCTGCCGCTGATGGCGGGCGGCACGCCGTCGAAGACGGGCGTCGCCCTCCAGCTCTCGGGCGGCCACGCCGGCCCCGACGGCATCGAGATGGACGCCGAAGACGGCCTGGTCGTGTGCCACCTCGGCGTCGGCGTCTGGCGCTTCGACGCGAACATGCTGCCGACGCACCTGGTGCACGCCGGCAAGCACCATCGCCTGATGACCAACATCGCGTTCCAGGGGAAGAAGCTCTTCATCACCGACTCGATGAACGGCGAGATCCTTACGGCCGAGATGCCGGTCGCCGGCAAGAAGATGTTTTCGGGGGTCAAATGAGATTCACGTTCGCGCTGCTGGTTTTGCTTTTTTCGCTAAACGCAAATTGCCAATTCCCGGCGAAGCCGGTGCGCGTCGTCATCGGTTATGCCGCCGGCAGCTCGACCGACATCGTCGGCCGCGTCATGGCCGATCGGTTGAGCGCGTACTGGAAGCAGAGCGTCTACGTGGAGACCAAGGCCGGTGCAGCGGGCAACCTTGCCGCCGACGTGGTGGCGAAGGCCGCCGGCGACGGCTACACGCTGCTCTTCGCGCAGAACGGCCTTGCGATCAGCGCCGCGGCGCTGCCCAACCTGCCGTTCCGCGCCGAGACCGACCTAGTGCCGCTCGCGCCGGTGGCGGCGACGCCGCACATCCTGATCGTGGCCAATGATTTTCCCGCCAAGGATGTAAGAGAACTCATTGAAAAGGCAAAAAGAGAACCTGGGAGGCTCGCGTTTGCGTCCTCCGGCGTCGGCAACTCCGATCACCTCTGCGGCGAGCTGTTCAACCTGATGGCGGGCATCGAGGCGATCCACGTCCCCTACAAGGGCGGCGCGCCGGCCGCGATCGACGTGATGGGCGGGCGCATCGCCTACTACTTTGCGGGCATGCCGGTCGGCCTGCCGCTCGCGAAATCGGGCAAGGCGCGCGCCCTCGGCGTGACGAGCAAGACGCGCTTCGCCGGCTATCCGGACCTGCCGACCATCGCCGAGCAGGGCCTGCCTGACTACGAGGCGACGCTGTGGAACGGCTTTTTCGCGCCGGCCTCGCTGCCGGCGGAGCTGGGCGCGAAGATTTCCAAGGACGTCCAGGCGGTGATGGCGCTGCCGGAAACGAAGGAGAAGCTCGCCGGCGCGAGCGTCGTCATCTGGGAGGACAGCCAGGCGAACTTCCGCCGCGCCTTCCTCGCCGACGTCGCCAAGTGGCGCGAGGTCGTCAAGAAGACCGGCCTCAAGCTGGAATAGCTAGTCGATCTTCGCGCCGGAGCGCTTGATCACGTCGGCCCACTTGGCCGAATCGCGCCTGATCAATTCCCCGAACGCCTCGGGCGTGCCGCCGCCGCCTTCGCTGCCCATCGCGAAGAGACGCTCCTTCGCCTCGGGCACGTTGATCGCTTTGTTCACCGCGGCATTCAGCCTGTCGAGCACCGCGCGAGGCACGCCCGCAGTGGTGATCACGCCGCTCCAGGCATTGACCTCGTAGCCGGGCACGCCGGCCTCGATCATGGTCGGCACCTCGGGCAGGCTGCTCGAGCGCTTCTCGCCGGTCACCGCGAGCGCGCGCACCCGGCCGGCCTTGACGTGCGGGGCGATCGAGTTGGTGCTCTCGAACATGAGCTGCACCTGTCCGCTGATCAGGTCGGCGATCGCCGGTGGCCCGCCCTTGTACGGGATGTGCGTGATCTCCGTGCCGGTCATGTATTTGAAGAGCTCACCGCTGACATGCCCGGGCGAGCCGTTGCTCGACGAGGCGTTGAACAGCTTGCCGGGGTTCTTCTTGGCGTAGGCAATGAGATCTTTGACCGAATGAAAATCTGTTTTTGGAGAGACCGCGAGCAGCATGTAGCCGGTACTGACCACCGCCACCGGCTGCAGGTCGCGCTCGATGTCGTAGGGGAGCTTCGCCACCATGTGGCGCGTGATCGCCAGCGCGCCGACGGGGCCCTGGCCGATGGTGTAGCCGTCCGGCGCGGCTTTCGCCACCGCGTCGATGCCGACGGTCAGCGCGCCGCCGGGGCGGTTGTCGACCACTACCGCCTGGCCGAGGATCTTCGCCATTTCGGGCGCGATGACGCGCGCGATGTTGTCGGTCGCGCTGCCCGCGGCCTGCGGCACGACGAGGCGGATCGGCCGATCAGGAAAGTCGGCGCTCGCCTGCGTCGCGAAGACGCAGGCGAGGCTGAGAACAACCGCTCTCAGGATTGCCTCAGGGTTGTAACTGGGCGCGGATCTCGCCGCCCTTGTTCGCGACGCTGTGCACGTTCACGTACAGGCGGCCTTCCTTGAACGCCTTCAGCTGGTCGGCGGTGAGTTTCTTGTCCTTCGGCACCGACCAGGTGTCGCCGTCCTTGGTGAGGGGCACGATCACCGGTCCGTTCTTGCCCTTCTCCGCCATGTGGATGTGCGCCATGGTGCCGGCGATGCCGGTGGTGGTGACCGAGCCCGTGACGGCGCCGTCGTCGGCGATGCGGAAGCTGCCGCTGCCCTTGGCCTGCGTGCTCACGGGCGGCACCTCCTCGGCGCCGGTCAGGCTCACCTTGTGGGCGCCGCTACCCGGCATCCAGTCGGGCATGCTCGAGCAGGCGCCGAGCGTGATTGCGGACGCGATGACTGCAGCTTTCAAAACAGTGTGGGTCATGGTGTTCCTCCTCTAAGAACGAAACACGGGGGCGGCTAGAATATTCCTCCATGCCGGCTATCGCCACCTCGTCGGCGCTCAAGCGCTTTCGGATTCTAGACCTGTCGCGCGTGCGCGCAGGGCCGAGCTGCGTGCGCCAGTTCTCCGACTTCGGCGCCGACGTGATCAAGATCGAATCGCCGCCGGGCACGGATCCGAACGAGAACATGGGCGGCCCGCGCCACGGGCCGGACATGCAGAACCTGCACCGCAACAAGCGGGCGATGACGCTCAACCTCAAGCTGCCCGAGGGCAAGGACGTCTTCCTGCGGCTCGCAAGGACGGCCGACGTGGTGGTGGAGAACTTCCGGCCCGACGTGAAGTTCCGCCTCGGCATCGACTACGAGTCGCTGGCGAAGATTAATCCACGCATCATCCTCGCGAGCATCTCCGGCTTCGGCCAGGACGGCCCGTACCGCGACCGACCGGGCTTCGACCAGATCGCGCAGGGGATGAGCGGCCTCATGTCGGTCACCGGCCTGCCCGGCCAGGGACCGGTGCGCACCGGTGCGGCGATCGCCGACGTCAGCGCCGGACTGTGGGCCGCGCTCGGCATCATGACGGCGCTGCTCGAGCGCGAAGTGTCCGGCAAGGGTCAGTGGGTGCAGAGCTCGCTCCTCAACGCGGGCATCGGCCTGCTCGACTTCCAGGCCGCACGCTATGTGATGAAGGGCGAGGTGCCGCCGCAGGTCGGCAACGACCATCCGACGAGCATGCCGACCTCGGCGTACAAGACCAAGGACGGCTATATCAACGTCGCCGCCTCGGGCGACGGCATGTGGAAGCGCGTCTGCCAGGTGATCGGCCGCGAGGAGCTGGCGGGCGACGAGCGCTTCCGCAGCAACGAGCAGCGCGCTAAGAACCGCGTCGCGCTCAACGCCGTGCTGAACGAGGCGCTGGCGAAAAGGAACTCCGCCGACTGGATCGAGACCTTCAACAAGATCGGCGTGCCCTGCGGGCCGATCTACAAGATGGACGAGGTGTTCGCCGATCCGCAGGTGCAGCACCTCCAGGCGTCGGTCGAGGTGGAGCACCCGAAAATCGGCCGCTACAAGATCCTCAACCAGCCGGTGAAGCTCTCGCGCACCCCCGCCGAGATCAAGACCGCGACGCCGGAGCTGGGCGCGCACACCGACGAGATCCTTCTTGAACTGGGTCTTGATAAAAAACAAATTTCGGATTTGAGAGCGAAGGGCGCGATCTAGTGACCGAGCGGCTGATCGAGAAGCGCGAAGGCGCGGTCGGCTGGATGGTGTTCAACAACCCCGAGCGGCGCAACGCCGTGTCGCTCGACATGTGGCAGGCGATTCCTTCGATTCTCGAGAACTTCGAGAAGGATCCGCAGATCCGGGTCGTGGTGCTGGCCGGCGCCGGCGACAAGGCCTTCGTCGCCGGCGCCGACATCTCGCAGTTCGAGAAGCAGCGCTCGAGCGAGGCGGACGTGCGGCGCTACGAGGAAATCGGCGAAGCCGCGCAGGCGAAGCTGCAGAATTTCGACAAGCCGACGATCGCCATGATCCGCGGCTACTGCCTGGGCGCCGGGGTGAACATCGCCAACGTCTGCGACCTGCGCATCGCCGCGGACGACGCGCGCTTCGGCATCCCGGCCGGAAAGATGGGCCTGGGCTATCGTTCTACGTCGATGAAGAACCTGGTCGACACGGTCGGCGCGCCGTTCGCGCGCGAGATCATGCTCACGGCGCGCCAGTTCACCGCCGCCGAGGCGCTGCACATGGGTATGGTTCACAAGGTTGTCGAAAAAGAAAGACTCGAGCAGGTTGTGCGTGAGTACTCGGATGCCATTGCCGCCAACGCGCCGTTGACGCTGCGCGCGGCAAAGCGGACCATCCACGAAGTTTCGAAGCGCGACTACGACGTCGAGCTTTGCAAGACCTGGGTGCGCGAATGCTTCGAAAGCGAGGACTACGCCGAGGGCCGGCGCGCATTCATGGAAAAGCGAAAACCCCAATTCAGAGGGAGATGAGCATGAGGAGAAGCATCGGGTTCGTCATCGGGCTGGCGTTCAGCGCCAGCGTTCTTGCGCAGTGGCCGCAGAAGGCGATCAGCACCGTCGTCGGCTTCGAGCCGGGCGGCGGCACCGACACCACGGCGCGGATCATCGCGCCGGCGCTCGGCGAGCTGCTCGGCCAGCAGGTCGTGGTCGAGAACCGCGCCGGCGCCGGCGGCAATATCGCCGTGGACGTCGTCGCGCGCGCCGCGCCGGACGGCTACACCCTGGTGCTCGCCAACGTCGGCGCGCTGACGGTGAATCCGCACATCATGAAGACGCCGTACGACCCGCTGAAGGACCTGGTGCCGGTCAGCATGGCGGCGGTATTCGCCAACGTGCTGGTGGTGCAGCCGGCCCTGCCGATCAAGAGCGTCGGCGACTACGTGAAATACGCGAAGCAGAAGCCGGGCGTGACCTACGCGTCCTCGGGCATCGGCGGCGCGGGGCATCTCGCCGGCGAGCTCCTCAAGGGCATGGCGCACATCGAGATCGTGCACGTCCCCTACAAGGGCGGCGGCCCGGCGATGCAGGGTTTCCTCGGCAACCAGGTCGATTCCTTCTTCGCCACGCCGATCTCGTCGATCTCGCAGATCAAGTCCGGCAAAGCGCGCGCCATTGCCACCACCGGTTCGAAGCGGGCCAAGCTGATGCCCGACGTGCCGACCGTCGCCGAGCAGGGCTTCCCCGGCTACGAGGCACTCAACTGGTACGGCTATCTCGCGCCGGCGGGCACGCCCAAGGACGTCGTCGATCGCCTGCACAAGGAGATCGCCAAGGCCCTCGCCAGCCCGAAGGTGATCGAGCAGATGGAAAAAACCGGCGTCGAGCCGCTCGCCATGACGCCCGACGAGTTCGGGCGCTACATCAAGCGCGAGTTCGACACCTGGGGCAAGGTGGTGAAGGACGCGAAGATCAAGCCGCAGTAGGTGTTATCTACTTCGATCCTGCGCTCGTCGACGCCACTTCCTGCGCCTGCTTCACGCATCGGAACTGAAGTCTTCCTTCGGGGAAACGCCAGAGCTCGGGCGCGGTCGTGTCGACCCTTACAACTTCCAGAGCTTTGCCGCCGCTGCTCGCGCAGAAACCGGATGCGCGACGCTCGACATCGCTCACAACTTGATGGGTGCTGGTCATGACGCCCAAGGTAGAGCCAAGCATCACATAGACGCCTTGGCCCATGTTCATGGGCTCGCTTATTCGCGTGGCACAGCCGGCCAGCAACAGCAGCAAGGCGTACAGGGGCAGGAGGCCGGGCGCGGACACTCATGCACCTTACGCGCCCATTCATGTCGCAGAGGTGCTGTCCCATGCGCCAGCAGGTAGCAGGTAAGGCGCTACGCGGCTGTCGTAACAAAACGACCCGCGAGTACGATCAGGAGATCTTCACCACGATTTTGCCGGCGTGCGAGTCCGCTTCCATCCGCGCCTTCGCCGCCGGAAGGTCCTTGAAGTCGTAGACCTTGTCGACCAGCGGCTTGAGCTTGCCGCTGGCGAAGAGCGGCAGGAAGTCCTTGGTGAATCCCTTCACAGTCTCCGCGCGTTGCGGCGCCGTGCGCAGCTTGTTGGAGACGCCGAAAAGCTTCAGGCGCTTGGAGTGCAGCGCCTCGATGTCGAGCTTCGCTTCCAGCACGCTGTCGAGATAGCCCACGGTCGCGTGCCGGCCCTGGTAGGCGAGGCACTTGATCGTCTCGGCGAACACCGAGCCGCCGACGTTGTTGACGACCAGGTTGACCCCTTGCCCTCCGGTCGCATCGAGGACCTGCTTGGAGAAATCCGGCTTCCTCGTTTCGATGCCGAGATCGAGACCCAGGGATTTCAATTTGTTCAATTTGGAAGAAGAACCTGAAGTACCGATAACCTTTGCTCCGAGCGCCTTGGCGGCCTGCAGCGCGGCGACGCCGACGCCGGAAGAGACGCCGGTGACGAGCAGCCATTCGCCAGCCTTCAGGCCGCCCTGCTGCACCAGCATGTCGTAGACCACGAGGAAGGTGATCGGCGTCGCGGCCGCGTCCTCCCAGGAGAGGTTGTCCGGGACGGGGATGGCGTCGGGCTCGTCCATCAGGGCGTACTCGGCGAAGGAGCCGGGGAGGCGGCCCATGACGCGCTTGCCGGTGCCTTCGACTTCGCCCGCGCCGTCGACGCCGGCACGCTTGGGTGCGCCGGCCGCGGTGAGGCCGTGGCCGACGATGAGCTCGCCGCGGTTGAGACTTGCGGCACGGACGCGAACGAGAAATTGTCCCGGTTTCGGCTCGGGCTTAGGCGCGTCGCGCAGCTCGAGCTTCATTTCCGTTTCGGTCGACTGCAGGAAGTAGGCTTTCATCGTCCGAAGTGTAGCAATTCGGCTACGGCGATTTCAGCGCGGCAGCGGCTTCGACCTGTTCGGGCCTTGGCTATAGTGGCCTCGCCTTTTTCAGTCCAAGGAGTCCTCCCAATGAAGCAGCGAATACTCGACGTTCTGAGCACCTTTGCGCTGTTGACGGTGCTGGGCATGGCGGCGGCGATGCTGATGCCCCGCGCCTACGCCGACATGATCCCCACCGAGCAGGCGCGCCAGGCCATGAGCGAGCGCGACCAGGTCAAGGCGATGCTCGCCCGGCCCGAGGTGGTGAGCGAGATGCAGAAGATGGGAATCCCGCCGGAGAAGGCGGCGGCGCGCGTCGACGCGATGAGCGACGCCGAGGTGAGTCAGCTCGCCGGCCGGCTGAACGCGCTGCCTGCGGGCGGGGCGCTTGCCACGGAGGAATGGCTGCTGATCATCGTCGTCATCCTCCTCGTCATCATTATTCTTTAAGCAGCCAGCTCCACCGGCTCCGCACGGTCATTGACCGTCTGGAGCCGGACCGGGCGGCGCCAGACCCGGCGCACGTACTCCAGAACTTTCTTCGCGCGGCGCGAATCCAGGCCGCGGCCGTCGCTCGCCGTGTCGTGGGTAAGGACCAGGCCGCCGTCGTTCTGCATCTCGGCCACCGCCACCCTCGGCGCGCCGAAGTTGTACTTGGGTGCGAGGATCGCCTCGCGTACGGCATCGAGATCGCGGCTCGCGACGCGGATCTCGTCGTCGGGGTGCGTCTCGTAGACGAACAGTCCCGACTTCTCGGCGAGCTCGCGGTCGAGCCAGTTGCGGATGAAGCCGAAGTCGTCCTCGTCGCGCCGTACTTCCATCGCCTTGCCGAGACCGTGCTTCTCGACGATGTCTTCCCAGAGGGTGAAGCCGAGGTGGTAGGGGTTGACCGCCAGCGCGGTCTCGCCGTCGCTGGCGTAGGGCCGCACCACGTCGGAGTGCGCCTTCATCGCCGAGAGGTAGAGGCTTTGCGGCAGGAAGTCGGCCTCGCGCATCAGCCGCGCGTGCCAGTAGGACGCCCAGCCCTCGTTCATGATCTGGCAGGCGAACACGGGATAAAAGTAGAGCGACTCGGCGCGCACCGCGAGGAAGATGTCGCGCTCCCACTGCTCGAGCTCGGGCGCGTAGGTGGCGATGAACCAGAGCAGGTCGTGTTCCGGGTGCGGCGGGACGCGCGCACGGAGCGGGCCGATGGGCAGGGTTTCGGGCCGCGATTCGCCGGGCAGGGAATGGAAGCGCTTCTGGAAATCGCTGTGCTTGCGGGCGGGCTTCTCGGCGACGAATTCCGGGTAGCGCGAGCGGTGCAGCTCGCTGTCGACGTCGATGTGCGATTCCAGGGCGAGGGCGGCGTCCAGCACGCCTTCGACGCGCTCCGCCCCGTTGGCCTCGATCGCGAGCTGGATGCGATGCGCGTGCGCGGCGGCCTGCTCGACGATGTTGCCGCCCTGCATCGCGTGGAAGCGGGCGAAGAGCGAGTTGTTCTTGGCGAAATCGGCGTGGCCGAGCACGTGCGCGACGACGAGCGAGTTCTCCGCCAGCGAGTTGGTGTCCATCAGGAAGGCGCGCGCCGGGTCGCCCGGGAACATCACCTCGAAGATCTTCGAGTTGCCCATGTTCTGGCGCACCAGCTGGTGGATGTAGCGCACGCCGAAGGACCAGTGCGGCATGCGCACCGGCAGGCCGTAGACGGCGATCTCGGTCATCAGGCTGCCGGGCGCCACCTCGAAGTCCACCGGGTAGTGGTCGAGCCCCAGGCTGCGCCCCAACGCTTCGATGCGTCCGGCGTGCTGCTCGAGTTCATTCACCATGCGTCGCCTCCTGGGCGAAGAACTCGCGGATCGCGCTCCAGACGTCGTCCTGCGAGCCGAGGTTGCTGGTGCCGACCGGCGCGCCGCCGGCCTTCAGCTCGGCGAAGATCTCGGCGAGCTGCGTCTCGCGCGGCCGGAAGGTGCTGATCCCGCCGGTCTCGACATAGCCGGCGTAGTTCACCTGCGTGGCGATGTCGCCCAGCATCGCGCGCGCCGGGTCGCGGTCCTCGGCGGCGTTTTCGCCGTCCGAGGCATAGAAGAAGTAGGTGTTGTAGCGGCTCGGGTCGTAGCGCGTCGCCATCGTATCGAGCGTGAGGCGCGCGACGCTCGAGGTGACCGTGCCGCCGCTCGAGGAAGCCTGGAAAAACTGGCTCTCCTCGAATTCCCAGGCTTCGGCCGCGTGGGCGAGGAACACCGTCTCGACCTTGGCGTACTGGCGGCGGATGCCCTGCAGGGCGAAGAAGAAGAACTGCTTGGCGAGGCGCCGCTGCGCGTCGTCCATGCTGCCCGAGACGTCGAGCGCGAAGATCACCGCCGCGTTCATCGCCGGGCTGGCGCGCTTCACGAGC
>LSTF01000058.1 GCA_001644455.1 Betaproteobacteria bacterium SCGC AG-212-J23 | reverse complement strand
GCGCCCGGGCATCGCGTGCATCTCGGCGACACCATGGGCGAGATGCCGTTCTACTACGCGGCGTGCGACGTGGCGGTGGTCGGCGGCTCGTTCGAGCCGCTCGGCGGGCAGAACCTGATCGAGGCGCTCGCGAGCGGGGCGCCGGTGGTGGTCGGCCCGAGCATGTTCAACTTCGCCGAGGCGACGCGCCTCGCGCTCGAGGCCGGCGCGGCGGTCCAGGCCACCGATGCGGCGTCAGCGATGCGGTGCGCGGCGGCGCTGCTGCACGACGCGCGCGAGCGCCGTCAC
The DNA here is from genome assembly GCA_001644455.1 of Betaproteobacteria bacterium SCGC AG-212-J23. Classification (GTDB taxonomy): domain Bacteria; phylum Pseudomonadota; class Gammaproteobacteria; order Burkholderiales; family SG8-39; genus SCGC-AG-212-J23. The sequence goes on along the minus strand of LSTF01000058.1, from coordinate 68,292 downwards.
ATGAGCGAAGCGGGACGAAAGCTCTGCCAGGCGCACCGCGGGGCGACCGAGCGTCACCTGGCGCTGATCGCCAGGATAGCTACCGCTCCAGCGCGCGGTTGATTTCCTCGAGGTCTTCTTCGCGAAGGCTGCCTGCGGCGGCTTTCAGGCGCAACTGGTTGGTGATGGTGTTGTAGCGCGCCAGCGCCAGGTCGCGGCGCGTGGAGAAGAGCTGCTGCTGCGCGTTCAGCACGTCGATGTTGATGCGCACGCCGACCTCGTAGCCGAGGCGGTTCGAGTCGAGCGCGCTCTGCGAGGAGACCAGCGCCTGCTCGAGCGCGCCGACCTGGGCGATGCCGTTGATGACCGCGAGGTAGTTCTGGCGGGCGCTGAGCGCGGCGGTGCGGCGTGCGTTCTCCAGGTCGTCGCGCGACTTGAGGGCGAGCGCCGCGGCTTCGCGCTCCTTCGAGCTGAGGCTGCCGCCCTGATAGATGGGCACGGCGAGCTGCAGGCCGATCTGCGCGGTGGTGATGTCGCGGCCGACGATGGTGGTGACCGTGCCGGTGTCGGTGCTCTGACCGACGCTGCCGACGATGTCGAGAGTCGGCATGTGCGCCGCGCTCGCGCGCCGCGCTTCGCGCCGCGCCACCTCGGCGGAGGCTTCGGACTGCGTCACCGAGTAGTTCTGCTTCTCGGCGAGCTGTACCCAATCGTCCATGTTGGCCGGATTCGGCGGCGCGAGCTTGACGTCGCCGCGCATGCGCTTCAGCTCGGTGTAGACCTTGCCGGTGAGCTGCTGCAGGACGCGCTGTTTGCTTTCCAGGTCGTTGATCGCGGCGATTTCCTGCGCGCTGGACAGATCGAAGCGCGCCTGCGCTTCGTGCGTGTCGGTGATGGTGGCGGTGCCGACCTCGAAGTTGCGCTTCGCCTGCGCCAGCTGCTCGGAGATCGCCGCCTTCTGCGCCCGCACCAGGTTGAGCGTGTCGACCGCCGCCAGGCCGTCGAAGTAGGCCTGCGAGACGCGGATCACCAGGTCCTGGTAGGCGAGGCCGAAGGTCGCCTCCGCCTGCCGCACCTGGAACTCGCCCTGCTCGTACTGGTACCAGTTCTGCGGCCGGTACAGCGGCTGGGTAAAGGTGAGGGTGTAGGACGCGGCGTTGGTCGAGCGAATGAAGCTCGCCGAGATCGCCGGGTCGTTGGAATCGACGTCGAAGCGCGAGCGCGTCGCAGCGCCGGTCAGGTTGAGGGTCGGCAGGATGAGGGCGCGTCCCTGCGGCAGCTTTTCGCGACCGGCCTCCAGGGCAAGGCGCGCAGCGGAATACGCCGCGTCGTAGCGCTGCGCGTCGCGGTAGACCTGAAACAGGTCCTCCGCTTCGACCCCGAGCGATGTCACGGCAAGCGCCGTGACAAGAGCGAGTCTGCTAATAAGTAGGGATCGAAGGATCAACTGTCCGCGACCATGCATCGATGCCGCCGGCGAGGTTGTGCACTTTGGGAAAGCCGCTCTTCTCCAGGAACATCGCGACCTGCATGCTGCGCCCGCCGTGATGGCAGATGGCGACGACCTCGCGGTGCTTGCCGATTTCCGCCAGGCGCGCCTGTACCTGTCCCATCGGCACGAGCTGCGAGCCGGCGATGCGCGCCTTCTCGTGCTCCCAGGGCTCGCGCACATCGAGCAGCGCCGGCTGCTCGCGACCCTTGTCCGCGAGCCAGGCCGCCAGCTCGGCAGGCGTGATCTGCTTGACCAAGGTCAGAACTTGAAGCGCGACGGGCGCTCGGCGTTGGCCAGCGGCCGGATCACCGTCTCGAAGAGATCGGTGACGCCTTGCCCGCCGGCGACGACGAGGCGCGCGGCCATCGCCGGCGCGTCGCCGACCACGGCGAAGAGGCGTCCCTCGGGCGCGAGCTGCGCGAGCAGCGTGGCGGGCAGGATCGGCGTCGAGCCGGTGAGCACGATCACGTCGTAGGGCGCATGCGACGGCCAGCCCCGCGCCGCGTCGCCCGTCTCGAGGACGACATGGTCGACGCCGTGGCGCTCGAGATTGGCGCGGCCCATCGCGGCGAGTGCCGGGTTGATCTCGACCGAGACGACCTCGGCACAGCGGTGCGCGAGCAGCGCCGTGAAATAGCCGCTGCCGGTGCCCACTTCCAGGACTCGATCCGTTTTTCGAATATTCAATTCTTGAAGAACCCGGGCTTCGAGCTTTGGCTGCCACATCTTCTCGCCATGGCCGATGGGGATCTCCAGGTCGGAGAAAGCGAGCGCGCGGTGCGCCGCAGGCACGAACTCCTCGCGCGGCACGAGGTAAAGAAGGTCGAGGACGTCCTGATCGAGCACCTCCCAGGTGCGGATCTGCTGCTCGACCATGTTGGTGCGCGCCTGCTCGAGATTCATGGCCGGGGGATTATAATCGGCGTCCTAGCGTTGGGGGTCCCATGCAGGATGCATGGGTGAGAAACACCCTTCGAACCTGAAGCGGGTAATGCCGCCGGAGGAAAACGCCGATGAACGCCAATCCGAAGTTTCTCGCCGCAACCGCCCACGTCGACGACGCGGCCGTCAAGCCGCTGCCGAATTCACGAAAAATCTACGTCGGACCGCTGCGCGTGCCGATGCGCGAAGTGAGCCAGGCCGACACGCCGAGCATGTTCGGCGGCGAGCCCAATCCGCCGATCTATGTCTACGACTGCTCCGGACCGTACACCGACCCGGCGGCGAAGATCGACATCCGCTCCGGCCTGCCGGCGCTGCGCGAGCCTTGGATCGTCGGTCGAAACGACACAGCGGTGTTGCCCGGTCCTTCTTCGCGCTACGGGATCGAAAGGCTGAATGACCCGAAGCTGGCCGAGATGCGCTTCAACCTCAAGCGCAATCCGCGGAAGGGCAAGAGCAACGTCACACAGATGCACTATGCGAGGCAGGGAATCATCACGCCCGAGATGGAATACATCGCGGTGCGCGAGAACCTGCAGCGCGAGCAGTACATCGAGAGCCTGAAAGGCAAGACCGGCGAAAAGATGCGGGAGTTGCTGTTGAAGCAACACCGGGGCGAGTCCTTCGGTGCCGCGATCCCGGAAATGATCACGCCCGAGTTTGTGCGAAGCGAGGTGGCGCGCGGCCGCGCCATCATCCCGGCGAACATCAACCACCCGGAGAGCGAGCCGATGATCATCGGCCGCAACTTCCTGGTGAAGATCAACGCCAACATCGGCAACTCCGCGGTCTCCTCCGGCATCGCCGAGGAAGTCGAGAAGATGACCTGGTCGATCCGCTGGGGCGGCGACACGGTGATGGATCTCTCCACCGGCAAGCACATCCACGAGACGCGCGAGTGGATTATCCGCAACTCGCCCGTTCCGATCGGCACGGTGCCGATCTACCAGGCGCTGGAGAAAGTCGACGGCAAGGCGGAAGACCTGACCTGGGAAATCTACCGCGACACGCTGATCGAGCAGGCCGAGCAGGGCGTCGACTACTTCACCATCCACGCCGGCGTTCTGCTGCGCTACGTGCCGATGACCGCGAAGCGCATGACCGGCATCGTCTCGCGCGGCGGCTCGATCATGGCGAAGTGGTGCCTCTCGCACCACAAGGAGAGCTTCCTCTACACGCACTTCGAGGACATCTGCGAGATCATGAAGGCGTACGACGTCAGCTTCTCGCTCGGCGACGGATTGCGCCCGGGCTCAGGCTACGACGCGAACGACGAGGCGCAGTTGTCCGAATTGCGCACGCTGGGTGAATTGACGAAGGTCGCCTGGAAGCACGACGTGCAGGTGATGATCGAAGGCCCGGGCCACGTGCCGATGCAGCTCATCAAGGAGAACATGGACCTCCAGCTGAAGGAGTGCCACGAGGCGCCCTTCTACACGCTGGGACCGTTGACCACCGACATCGCGCCCGGCTACGACCACATCACTTCAGCGATCGGCGCGGCGCAGATCGGCTGGTACGGCACGGCGATGCTCTGCTACGTGACGCCGAAGGAGCACCTCGGCCTGCCGAACAAGAAGGACGTGAAGGACGGCATCATGGCGTACAAGATCGCGGCGCATGCCGCCGACCTCGCCAAGGGCCACCCGGGCGCGCAGATCCGCGACAACGCCATCTCGAAGGCGCGCTTCGAGTTCCGCTGGGACGACCAGTTCAACCTCGGCCTCGACCCGGACACGGCGAAGGACTTCCACGACGAGACGCTACCCAAGGACTCGATGAAGGTGGCGCACTTCTGCTCGATGTGCGGCCCGCACTTCTGCTCGATGAAGATCACGCAGGACGTGCGCGACTACGTCGAACAGGGGATGAAGGAGAAGGCGGTGGAATTCGTGAAGAAGGGCGGCGAGCTCTACAGCCGCAGCTAGAACCCGCTGCTAGCGCATGAAGAGCTGTTCGCTGCGCACCGGCACGCGGCCCTGCTCGAGCGTGCGCAGGATGCGGTAGGACTCGTCCGCGGTCGCTTTCGGCGAGCGCGACAGATCCAGCAGCTTCTGCGGCCGCAGCTCGAAGCCTTTCGCGTCGCGGATCACCATCACCCGCGGCTTGAGGCGCTCCTCGGTGTTCTGCGAGATCACCACGCCCACCTCGCCGCTGTTCAGCTCGACCAGGCTGCCGACCGGGAAGATGCCGATGAAGCGGATGAACTGCTCGACCAGCCCGGCGTCGAACGACACGCCGCGCCACTTATAGAGGGTGCTGATCGCCGCCGAGGGCGCGACCGGGTCCGCGTAAGGACGCTGCACCGTCATGGCGTCGTAGGTGTCGACGATCGCCGCGATCGAGCCGATCATGCCGATATGGCTGCCCTGCAGGTGGTTGGGGTAGCCCGAGCCGTCGTGCCGCTCGTGGTGCAGGACGGCGAGCCGCGGCAGCTCGATCGGAATCCCCGCCGTCGCGCGCAGGATCTCCACCGAATAGTTGACGTGCAGCTTGGCCTGCTCGAATTCCTCGGGAGTGAGGGAGCCGCGCTTCTCGAGCAGGGTCTTCGGCAGGCGCACCTTGCCGACGTCCTGCAGCAGGCCGACGTAACCGAGCAATTCGACCTGCTGCTGCTCGAGCTGCAGGAAGCGGCCGAACGCGGTCATGTAGATCGACACGTCGAGCGAATGCGATACCGCGTACTCGCCTTTCTCGCGCAGTTGCGAGAAGAGCAGCATGGCGTTCGGGTTGCGCAGCACGCTCTCGCTGAGGCTCTTTACCGCGCCGCGCACGCGCTCGGCGTCGAGGTTGCGGCCGATGCGCACCTTGGAGAGCGTTTCCTGCACCATTTCGTGACTGCTGGTGTACGCGCTGCGCGCGGGTCCCAGCTCCTGCTCGACCGTCGCTTTCTCGGCATAAATCGTCTTGCCGAAGTACTGCATGCCCGCGCGCGGCACGTCGGCGAGCGCGCTCTTCTCGCTGTCGACGACGACGGTCTTGCAATACTTTTTGAGCGCCTCGAGCTGCTGCTCGGTAGAGAGGACGAAACCCTGGAAGCGAAACGGCGTCTCGGTCCATGGCCGATCCAATTCGGCGATATACATGCCGAAGCGCAGCTCCGACACGGGCACGCTTTTTCTCAACGCTAACTCCCTGTAGGGCCTTAAGATTATCGGCCATATAAGAATGGAGCCGGACACCCTGGGCGCTGCCCTGAAGGTCGTTGCCGTAGTGGTCATCGGCGTGCCGCTACTGGTGTTTCTGCTCCAGGAACGGTTGATTTTCATGCCTCAGCGGCTTTCCGACGCCGCAATGGCGGACATCCAGACAAGATTCCCAAAAGGTCAAAGTGTGTTCGGGCAGGCTGCCGACGGCACCAAGCTGCATGCCTGGCACCTGCCGGGGCCGCCCGGCGCCCCTCTGGTTTTCTACTTCGGCGGCAACGCGGAAGACGTTTCCTGGATGCTCGGCGAAGCCACCGCTTCGATTCCGTCTCGCGTGCGCCGAGCATCACCGCGCCGCTCCTCTGCCTGGTTGCGAGCCGCGATAGCATCATCCCGCCGGAACATGCCAAGCTTCTCTTCGACGCATCAACGCATTCTTGAATGAGCGATCTTCTTAAGGCGCTGGTCCTCGGCGTGGTCGAGGGCCTCACCGAGTTCCTGCCGATCTCGAGCACCGGTCACCTGATCCTCGCCGGCGAGCTGCTGAACGCGAGCGACGAGCGCTGGAACGTGTTCAACGTCGTTATCCAGACGGGCGCGATGCTCGCCGTGGTGTGGGAATACCGTGCGCGCTTCTTCAGGATCGATGTCGCTCTCTACCGCAACCTGATCGTCGCCTTCATTCCGGCCGCAATCCTCGGGTTGTTGTTTTCAAAAATCATAAAACAATATTTGTTCCATGCCGTGCCGGTGGCGCTTGCCTTCATCGTGGGTGGCGTGATCATCCTCATCGTCGAGAGAAAATCGCTTCAGCCGCGGGTGGAAACTGCCCGAGCGATGACCTGGCTGGATGCGCTGAAAGTCGGCATCGCACAGTGCTTCGCGCTGATCCCCGGCACCTCGCGCTCGGGCGCGACCATCATCGGCGGCATGCTGTTCGGCCTGTCGCGCAAGGCGGCGACCGAGTTTTCGTTCTTCCTTGCCGTGCCGACGCTGATCGCCGCGGGCCTCTACGATCTCTGGAAGCATCGCGAGATGCTGTCCGCGGCAGACGCGCCGGTGTTCGGCGTCGGCTCGGTCGTCGCGTTCATTTCAGCGTTCGTCGTGATCCGCTGGCTGATCCGCTACGTGGCGACGCACGACTTCAAACCGTTCGCCTGGTACCGCATCGCCTTCGGATTGGTGGTGCTGCTGACTGCGTACTTCGGCTGGGTGGACTGGAAAGCCTAGCTTTGCGTCCAGGGCAGGCCGGCCTTGCGCCAGCCGCCGACCTTGCCGCGGTGCTGCTCGGCGTCCTTGTCGCCCTCGAAGCCTTCCAGAATGTTGTAGGCCTCTTTCCAGCCGGCGCGGGTCGCCGCATCGGCCGCGGCGTGCGAGCGCACGCCCGAACGGCAGAGGAACATCACGGGGGTGTCCTTGGGCACGGCGGCGGCGAGCTCGGCGAGGAACTCGGGGTTCTCGCGGCTGCCGGGATAGGTCTGCCATTCGACCGCTAGGGCGCCCGGCACCTTGCCGACGTACTGGAGCTCGGGCTTGGTCCGGACGTCGACCAGTTTCGCGCCCGCCTGCATCAGCTTGTGAGCTTCGGCGGGTAAGAGCTCGCCGGCATAGGAAAGCCCCTTCTTCTTGCCCCGCTCCTGCGCCGCTTTTTTGGTCTCGTCCATCACGCCCTCCCATTGTGCAATCAAATGCCGGTTGCCCCTATACGGTGCGTTCCGGATGAGTAAAATGCCCCAGCAACCTGCACCGCCGTTTGGCACAGAAAGTGCTGAAACGCGGGGCTACCGCAACTACACGATATCAACCAACCCGGCTTAGGGAGCCCGAGATGGCGATGACGCCTGATGACGTATTGAAGTTCGTCAAAGAGAAGGAAGTGAAGTTCGTCGACTTCCGCTTTACCGACACCCGCGGCAAGGAGCAGCACGTCAGCGTGCCGGTGAAGTATTTCAACAAGGAGAAGTTCGAGCTCGGGCACGCCTTCGACGGCTCCTCGATCGCCGGCTGGAAGGGCATCCAGGCTTCCGACATGCTGCTCATGCCGGACGCGAGCACCGCGCGCCTCGATCCGTTTACCGACGAGCCGGTGCTGAACATCAACTGCGACGTTCACGATCCGATCGAGCAGAAGCCGTACAACCGCGATCCGCGTTCGATCGCGAAGAAGGCCGAGGCGTACCTGAAGCAGACCGGCCTCGGCGACGTGGCCTATTTCGGCCCCGAGCCCGAGTTCTTCATCTTCGACGGCGTCACCTGGAACGTCGACATGTCGGGCTGCTTCGTGAAGATCAAGTCGGAGGAAGCGCCGTGGTCCACCGGCATCGACTATGAGTCGGGCAACATGGCGCACCGCGCGCCGGTAAAGGGCGGCTACTTCCCGGTGCCGCCGGCCGACTCGCAGTGGGACATCCGCAACGCCATGGCGCTCGCGCTCGAGCAGCAGGGCGTGGAAGTGGAAGTGCACCACCACGAGGTCGCGGCCGCCGGCCAGAACGAGATCGGCACGCGCTTCGCTCCGCTGGTGCAGCGCGCCGACTGGATGCAGATCCTGAAGTACACGGTGTGGAACGTCGCCGCTTCCTACGGCAAGACCGCGACCTTCATGCCAAAGCCGATCGTCGGCGACAACGGCTCGGGCATGCACGTGCACCAGTCGGTGTGGAAGGGCGGCAAGAACCTGTTCGCCGGCAACGGCTACTCGGGGCTGTCCGACTTCGCGCTGTTCTACATCGGCGGCATCCTCAAGCACGCCAAGGCGCTGAACGCGATCACCAACCCGGGCACGAACTCGTACAAGCGGCTGGTGCCGGGCTTCGAGGCGCCGATCAACCTCGCGTACTCGGCGCGCAACCGCTCGGCCTCGTGCCGCATTCCGTTCGTCTCGAGCCCGAACGCGCGCCGCGTGGAAGTGCGCTTCCCGGATCCGACCGCCAACGCCTACCTCGCCTTCTCGGCGATGCTGATGGCGGGTCTGGACGGCGTGCAGAACAAGATCCACCCCGGAGATCCGATCGACAAGGATCTCTATCACCTGCCGCCGGAAGAGGCCGCGAAAGTGCCGCACGTGTGCGCCTCGCTCGAGGAAGCGCTGAAGTGCCTCCAGGATGATCACGCCTTCCTGCTGAAGGGCGGCGTGTTCGACGAGGACACGCTGGAGGCGTACATCGGCCTGAAGACCGAAGAACTCACGCGTTTCCGCATGACCACGCACCCGGTCGAGTTCGACATGTACTACTCCTCGTAAGAGGTTGTTTTCAAGGCAGTGACGAAGGGCGGCCCATGAGCCGCCCTTCTGTTTTTTGGGTAGACTGGGGCTCCATGAAGTTCGTTAGAGCCTTGATTTTTGTGACTTTAAGCGCGATTTCGGCGGTTGCCGCCGCGCAGACAACGGACATCTACAAATGCGTCGACCGTACCGGTCGGCCGCTCTACACGAGCGATAAGCGCGATACCACCGGCAAGAAGTGCGCGTTGGTTTCGAGCGAGAAGAACAACAAGCCCGCCGCCCCTAAAGCGCAGGACCTCGGCCGCTTCCCGCGCGAGACCCCTGCCCAGGCGGCGACCGCCAAGGGCAGGCAGCGGGAGATCCTGGAGAACGAGCTGCAGAGCGAGCAGGCGGCCCTCGCCAAGGCGAAGATGGAGCTGTCGCAGCAGGAAGCGGTGCGCACCGGCAACGAGCAGAACTACGCGCGCGTCGAGGAACGCCTGCGTCCGTTCAAAGACAACATCGAAACCCACGAGAAGAACATCGACGCGCTGCGGCGCGAGCTCAGCAACCTGCGCTGAGTGACTTCCTCCGCGGCTGAATTCGCCGGCCTGGACCTCCTACCCACGGCGGTCGTGGCGCTCGATGCCGACCTGGTGGTGCGCTACGCCAACCCTGCGGCTGAAGACCTGTTCGCGACCGGCGAGAGCGCGCTGCGCGGGCAGTCGTTCCTGGCGCTGTTCGCCGAGCGCGACGACCTGGAACGCTCGCTGCGGGAAGCGACGCGGACCCACTGGGACTACGCCGCGCAGACGGTGAGCTACCTGCGCCCCGGGCGCGAGCCGCTGCTGCTTTCCTGCGTGGCGACCGGGATCGAGCTGCGCGACTTCGCCCTGCTGGTGGAGCTGCGGCCGATCGAGCAGCAGCTGCGCCTGGTGCGCGAGGAGCGGATGGTGATCGAGCAGCAGTCGAGCCGGGAGCTGCTGCGCAACCTCGCCCACGAGATCAAGAACCCCCTCGGCGGGCTGCGCGGCTCGGCGCAGCTCCTCGAGCGAGAGCTCGAGCGGCCCGAGTTGCGCGAATACACGCAGGTGATCATCCAGGAGTCCGACCGCCTGCAGGCGCTGATGGACCGCATGCTCGCGCCGCATCGCGCGCCGAAGGTCGAGGCGCTCGGCATCCACGAGGTCCTCGAGCGCGTACGCAGCCTGGTGCGCGGCGAGTTTGGGATTGAAATCGGCCGCGACTACGATCCCAGTCTCCCGGATCTGAGCGCCGACCGCGAGCAGCTCATCCAGTCGGTGCTGAACATCGCCCGCAACGCCGCCCAGGCGGGAGCGAAGAAGATCGAATTCCGCACCCGCGCCATCCGCCAGCCGACCATCCTCCGGCAGCGCTACAGGCTGGCATTAGAATTGCAGGTAGTGGACGACGGCCCGGGGGTGCCGGACGAGATCCGCGACAGGATCTTCAATCCGCTGGTCTCGGGGCGACAAGGCGGAACAGGCTTGGGACTTTCACTCGCGCAGACCTTCGTCCAGTACCACCAGGGCGTGATCGAATTCGAATCGCGCCCCGGGCGTACGCTATTCAGGATCCTTCTTCCTCTGTCATGAAACCGGTCTGGATCGTTGACGACGACCGCTCGATCCGCTGGGTGATCGAGAAGGCCCTTAGCCGCGAAGGCATTCCCTACAGCTCGTTCTCCACGGCGCAGGAGGCCATGGACGCGCTCTCCGGCGGTGCGCCCGAGGTGCTGGTCTCCGATATCCGCATGCCGGGCCAGTCCGGCCTGGAGCTGCTGCAGACCGTCAAGACCCGGCATCCCGCCGTCCCGGTCATCGTCATGACCGCCTACTCGGATCTCGACAGCGCGGTCGCGGCTTTCCAAGGTGGTGCCTACGAATACCTGCCCAAGCCCTTCGACGTCGACCAGGCCGTCGAGCTCATCCGCCGCGCGCTGGACGAGAGCCGGCGCGAGGCGGAGGTCGCGGAACCGATGGGCGAGACCCCGGAAATCCTCGGCCACGCACCGGCCATGCAGGAGGTGTTCCGTGCGATCGGCCGGCTTTCGCAGTCGAGCGCCACGGTCCTCATCACCGGCGAGTCAGGAACCGGAAAGGAGCTTGTGGCCCGCGCCCTGCACCGACATAGTGCGCGCGGCGCCAAGCCGTTCGTCGCCATCAACACCGCGGCGATGCCCAAGGACCTGCTCGAATCCGAGCTGTTCGGCCACGAGCGAGGCGCCTTCACCGGCGCGCAGCAGCAGCGGCGCGGCCGCTTCGAGCAGGCCGAAGGCGGCACGCTGTTCCTCGACGAGATCGGCGACATGGCGTCCGAGTTGCAGACGCGGTTGCTGCGCGTGCTCTCCGACGGGACCTTCTATCGCGTCGGCGGCCACCAGCAGATCAAGGCCAACGTGCGCGTCATCGCCGCCACGCACCAGAACCTCGAGGATCGCGTGCGGGAGGGTACCTTCCGCGAGGACCTCTACCACCGGCTCAACGTCATTCGCCTGCGCCTGCCCAGCATGCGCGAGCGTCCCGAGGACATTCCGCTGCTCGCGCGCCACTTTCTCGCGCTCAGCGGCAAGCAGCTCGGCGTCGAGCCGAAGCGCTTTTCCGACGAAGCACTGTCGCATCTTTCGCGGCTCGCGTTTCCCGGCAACGTGCGCCAGCTCGAGAACCTCTGTCACTGGCTGACGGTGATGGCGGCGGGACAGGTGATCGACGTCGGCGATCTGCCGGCGGAGTTCAAGGACCAGGCGGCGGCGAGCGCGCCCGACTGGCTCGCCGCGCTCGAGCAGGAAGTCGAGCGGCGCCTGGCGCGCGGCGAGAGCGGCATCCTCGATGCCATGGGTCCGCAGTTCGAGCGCGCGCTCATCATGCGAGCGCTGGCGAAGACCGGCGGGCGGCGCATCGACGCGGCCAACCTGCTCGGCATGGGCCGCAACACCATCACCCGCAAGATCCAGGAGCTCGGGATCGAAGACGATCCCGGTCCCGACAAGGAAAGCTAGGCGGTCTTCTGCGCTTGTGCCGGCTTCAGCCCGGCGTCGGCGGTTTTCTTGCGATTCGACTCGAGCTTGGCGTCGACCAGTGCGACCGTCTCGTCGAGCGTCGCCGAACGCATGCCCTTCGACTTGCCGATCATCTGTACCAGGCGATCGACGCGCTCGATATTCGGCGCGCCGGCGTCGAGCGCGCGCGCAGCCGACGACGGGCTGCCAAGGCTCAGCGCCGCCGCGGCGTATTTGGCGAACGGCACCAGGTCCTTCTCGTCGGCGCCGAGCGAAACGCAAAGCTTGACCACCCAGTTGTACATCTCGCGCGAAGCTTCCAGGTCGGAGTGCACCGCTTCCTTGATCGGACGAATTCCGGTCTTGGTGACGCAGCGGTAGTTGCCGGCGACGAGCATGGCCCATTTCGCGAGCGGCACGAAAACCGACTCGTGCACCTTCAGCTTCACCGGCAGCTCCATGCCGTCGAAGCGCGCGGCTTCGACGTCGGCCTCGAGGCGCTTCAGGATCGCGGTGTGCGCGTCCGAGGGGAAGCGCGCCGATTTGAAGTTGGTCGGCAGGCGAACCTGCAGCACGTTCAGCTTTTCCTCCGGCGGGCGGAACGCCTGCGGGTCGGGGCTGCACAGCGTCATGAAGTTCGGATCGAAGCTGTCCCATACCGTCGGGTCGGTATAGCAAGACCGGATTTCCTTGGTGGAAACGCCGGGGATGCGCGCGAGGTAAGGCAGCGGCGGCATATTCATGATCGACATGCACGGCAGCTTCGCCTTCGCCACCGCGTCGAGCAGCTCGCGCACGCCCGGCGAGCGGTATTGCGGCTCCTGCATGCCGAGCACGACCAGGTCGTAGCCCGAGAGCTTCACTGCGGTTGGCACCTCGGCGGAGAGCTTGCCCGGCAGCTTGCGCGAGTCGACCTCGACCAACCCCTCGCGCCCCTTGACCGGCATGCGGACGCGCGAGCCTTCCTTGTTGAACAGCTCCACCTCGGGCGGCGTGCAGACCATCTTCACGTTGTGGCCGGCGAGCAGCAGCTTGGTCGCGAGCAGGGAGCCATAGGACGCGCCAAAGATCAGGACGTTGTATTTCATGATGTGAAATTCCGACTTGCTAAGTGGGAGAACAGGCTACTCCCATCGGCGTAGCAATTCATGTTGCACTGCCACATTCGTGTCATAGAATGCTGCAATGCAAACGTCCGCCCTCAGCGAGCAGAAGCTCTCCAACAGCGTCGAGATAAGCGGCCGCATCACGGCGGAATTCGCCGAAGTCCTGACGCCCGAGGCGCTCGAGTTCGTCGCCAAGCTTCACCGGCGCTTCGAGCCGCGCCGTCAGGAGTTGCTGGCCCGCCGCGCCGCGCGGCAGAAGGAATTCGATCGCGGCGCGCTGCCTGACTTTCTCGCCGAAACGAAGAAATTGCGCGACGCCGAGTGGACGATCGCGCCGCAGCCGAAGGACATGCTCGATCGCCGCGTCGAGATCACCGGCCCCACCGACCGCAAGATGGTGATCAACGCACTCAACTGCGGCGCCTCGACTTTCATGGCGGACTTCGAGGACGCGAACTGCCCGACCTGGCACAACATGATCGACGGGCAGCTCAACCTGCGCGACGCGGTGCGGCGCACGATCAGCCTCGAGCAGAACGGCAAGCAGTACAAGCTGAACGACCGGACCGCGGTGCTCATCCCGCGGCCGCGCGGCTGGCACCTCGACGAGAAGCACGCCAGGGTCGACGGCGAGGTCGTCTCCGGCAGCCTGTTCGACTTCGCGCTGTTCTTCTTTCATAACGCGAAGGAATTGCTCAAGCGCGGCTCGGGGCCGTACTTCTATCTGCCGAAGATGGAATCCCATCTCGAGGCGCGGCTCTGGAATGACGTGTTTGTCTTCGCCCAGGAGACCTTGGGAGTCGCGAGAGGCTCCGTCAAGGCCACGGCGTTGATCGAGACCGTGCTCGCAGCGTTCGAGATGGACGAGATCCTGCACGAGCTGCGCGAGCACTCCGCCGGTCTCAACATCGGCCGCTGGGATTACATCTTTTCCTGCATCAAGAAATTCCGCGCCAACCAGGATTTCTGCCTCGCCGACCGCTCGCAGGTGACGATGACCGCGCCGTTCATGCGCGCCTATGCGCTGCTGCTGGTCAAGACCTGCCACCGCCGCGGCGCGCCGGCGATGGGCGGCATGGCGGCGCAGATCCCGATCAAGAACGATCCGGCGGCGAACCAGGCGGCGCTCGAGAAGGTGCGCGCCGACAAGCTGCGCGAGGTGACCGACGGCTGCGACGGCACCTGGGTGGCGCACCCCGGCCTGGTCGGCATCGCCCGGGAAGTGTTCGACAAGCACATGCCCGGGCCGAACCAGTACGCGCGCCAGCGCCCGGACGTGAACGTCAGCGCCAAGGACTTGTTGGATTTCCAGCCGGAGAAGCCCATCACGGAGGCCGGCCTGCGCAACAACATCTCGGTCGCCATCCAGTACCTCGGCGCCTGGCTCGCGGGCAATGGCTGCGTGCCGGTGTTCAACCTGATGGAGGATGCCGCCACCGCCGAGATCTCGCGCTCGCAGATCTGGCAATGGATCCGCTCGCCGAAAGGCGTGCTGGAAGATGGCCGCAAGGTCACGGTGGAGCTTTTCAGGCCGCTGCTCGCGGAAGAACTCGCGAAGGTCAAGGAGAGCGGCGCGGAAGGCAGATTCGACGAAGCCGCGCGCCTCTTCGAGACGCTGATCGTGCAGGACTACGTCGAATTTCTGACGCTACCGGCCTACCGTCAGATCGACTAGCACCGGCGCGTGATCGGAGGGGCGTTCGAGCTTGCGCGGCTCAACGTCGATCGAGCACGCCGTGCAGTGCGCGGCCAGTCCCGGCGAGAGCAGGACATGGTCGATGCGCAGTCCCCAGCCGCGCTGGAACGCGTTCAGGCGATAGTCCCACCAGCTGAACTGCTTCTCCGGCTGCTCGAAGAGCCGGAAGGCGTCCTGGTAGCCCAGATCGATCAACGCGCGGAACGCGGCGCGCTCGGGCTCGGAGAAATGGATCTTCCCCTCCCAGCGCTTCGGATCGTGCACGTCGCGCGCCTCGGGCGCGATGTTGAGGTCTCCCAGCACCGCAGTCTTTCCGTCCACTTCTTTCTTCAACCACGCGGTCAAGGCTTCGTACCAGCGCAGCTTGTACGCGTACTTCTCCGAGCCCGGCTCCTGGCCGTTCGGGGCGTAGAGGCAAATGACCCGTACATCCCCGATCTTCGCAGCGATGACGCGCTTGAGATCGTCCGGAAAATCGGGGAGGCCGCGCGTCTCGGCGGAAAGCGGTGTGCGGGAGAGGATGGCGACGCCGTTGTACGTTTTCTGTCCGCTGTAGATGACCCGATACCCCGCCGCTTCGAGATCGGTGAGCGGGAAGGTCTTGTCCTCGGTCTTCGTTTCCTGCAGGCAGACGACGTCGGGCTTCGCCTTGGCGAGCCAGCCGAGAAGATGCGGGAGCCGGACCTTGAGGGAGTTGACGTTCCAGGTCGCGAGCCGGAACGTCACCTCGGCGCGTAGGGGCCGCGCGGCTTCGATTCTTCCGGCGGTTTCACGGGCTGCGCCTTGAGCGGCTCGCTTTCGGCCGGCGGCGTGTAGCCCTCCGGCGTGGCGGGCGCGGCCTGCGCGCGAGGCTTGACCGAGCCGGCCTTCGGATAGCGCGCCGAATCGAGCAGCTCGTCGAACGAGCTGACTTCGTAGCCCTTCTG
Organism: Betaproteobacteria bacterium SCGC AG-212-J23; assembly: GCA_001644455.1. GTDB lineage: Bacteria > Pseudomonadota > Gammaproteobacteria > Burkholderiales > SG8-39 > SCGC-AG-212-J23. The sequence goes on along the minus strand of LSTF01000058.1, from coordinate 52,781 downwards.
CACGCTCGAACCGACGGTCAGCGTCGGCACCTGGTTGGTCCCCGAGACACGCTTCAGTTCCTCGTTGCTGTCGGTGTCCCAGACCTGGATTTCGCGGAACGGCACGCCGCGCTTGTTGAGGTGGTCGCGCGCCTTCTGGCAGGGCTCCTTGCACATCGGCGAGGTGTAGAGCGAGACCGGGTATTCCTTCATCGCCAGCGAGAGGTCGTACGGTGTCTGCTGGCTGCCTTCGGCCGGGACCGCGGCGCCGCCCGACTTCGATTTCTTTACGCCTTTCGCCGAGGCGGGCGGCGGCGTGTCGGTGATGTGGACGCGACCCTTCTCGTCGGTCCAGCGGTACATCTGTTGGGCTGAAACCGCCGCGACGTTGAGAGCGATCAAGAACAGCACAACCGCACGCGTCATGCGGAAATCATACCACTGTGCTTCAGCAGGGCGTCGACGCGCGGTTCCCGGCCGCGGAAGGCGCGGAACGACTCCGCCGCCGGCCGGCTGCCGCCGACCGCGAGGACTTCGTCGCGGAAGCGCGCGCCGACCTTCGCATCGAGGATGCCGTTTTCTTCGAAGAAAGAGTACGCGTCCGCCGAGAGCACTTCCGCCCACTTGTAGCTGTAGTAACCCGCGGCGTAGCCGCCGGCAAAGATGTGCGAGAAATTATTGAGGAAGCGGTTGTACGCGGGCGGCTTGAGCACCGCGACGCGATCACGCACCTTCTCGAGCAGCGCGAGCGCGCTCCGGTCTTTCGCGGGATCAAAGTCGCTGTGCAGCAGCATGTCGAACTCGGCGAACTCGATCTGGCGCAGCATCGCCATCCCGCTCTGGAAGTTTTTCGCGGCGAGCATTTTTTCAAACAATGGTTTTGGCAGGGAACTTCCGGTGTCGACGTGACGGGTCATTTCGCGGAGCACGTCCCATTCCCAGCAGAAGTTCTCCATGAACTGGCTGGGCAGCTCGACCGCGTCCCATTCCACGCCGTTGATGCCCGACACGCCGAGATCCTCGACGCGCGTCAGCAGGTGGTGCAGCCCGTGGCCGAACTCGTGAAACAGCGTGAGCACTTCGTCGTGCGTGAATAGCGCCGGCTTGCCCGCGACCGGGCTGGAGAAGTTGCAGTTGAGGTAGGCAACCGGCGTCTGGATGCGCTCGCCCTTGCGCCGGCGGCCGATGGCATCGTCCATCCACGCGCCGCCGCGCTTGGTCTCGCGCGCGTAGAGGTCCATGTAGAACTGCCCGACCAGGGCTCCAGCACGATCGCGCACGTCGAAGAAACGCACGTCTTCGTGCCAGACCGGCGCCTTGGAAGGAACGATGCTCACCTGATAGAGCGCCTGGGCGACGCGGAACAGGCCGCCCACCGCCGCGTCCTCGGGGAAGTACTGCTTCACTTCCTGGTCGGAGAATGCGTATCGCTTGGCGCGCAATTTCTCGGACGCGTACGCCACGTCCCAGGCCTGCAGGTCGGGGAAGAACTCCCGGAGCTCCGCCACGTCCTTCTCGGCGAAAGGCCGGGCGCGGTGCGCGAGGTCGTCGAGGAAGCCCAGGACCTGCCCCGGCGACTCGGCCATCTTCGGTACCAGCGAAACCTCGGCGAAGCTCGCGTAGCCGAGCAGCCTCGCCATCTCGCGGCGCAGCTCGACGATGCGCGCGATGTTGGCCGTGTTGTCCCACTCGGGCTTGCCGAACTCGGAAGCGCGCGTGCTGCTTTCGCGGTAGAGCGTCTCCCGCAGCGCGCGATCCTCCCCGTACTGCATTACCGGCAGGTAGGAGGGCGCGTGCAGCGTGAACTTGAAGCCTTCCTTGCCGTCTTTCTGCGCCGCCTCGCGCGCCGTGTGCAGCGCGTCTTCGGGAATGCCGGCCGTTCTTTCCCTGGGAACCGTTATCGAAAAGGCATTCGTCGCGTCGAGCACGTTCTCGGAAAATTTCGCGCTCAGCCCGGCGAGCTCCTCCTGGATGGCGGCGAAGCGCGCTTTCTTGTCCGCCGCCAGCTCGGCGCCGCTCAGCCGGAAATCGCGAACGGCGTTCTCGATGATTTTCCTTCTCGCGGCGCCCAAGGAGGAAAACTCCCTGGATTTCTGCAGTCCCTTGTATTTCGCGAACAGCGCCTCGTTCTGGCCGAGCTCGGTCCAGTACTGGGTGATCTTCGGCAGGTTGGCGTTGTAGGCCTCGCGTAGCGCCGGGCTGTCCATCACCGCGTGAAGGTGCGAGACCTGTCCCCAGGCGCGGCCGATGCGCTCGTTCGCGTCCTCGAGCGGCGCGACGAAGGCGTCCCAGGTCGGCGGCGCAGTGGTGACTGCGGCGATGGCCGCGCGCCCCTGTGCGAGCAGCTCGTCGATCGCCGACGCGACATGCGCCGGCTCGATCTCCGCAAACCGTGGCAGGCCGGAAAAATCAAGCAGCGGATTTGACACAATTCTCCAAAAGCATCGCAATGGTCATCGGACCGACACCGCCGGGGACCGGGGTGATCGCGCCGGCGACTTCCTTTACCGCGTCGAAGTCGACGTCGCCGGCGAGCTTGCCGTCCGGCAGGCGATTCACGCCGACGTCGATCACGCAGGCGCCGGGTTTGACCATCGCCGCGGTGACGAGTTTCGCGCGCCCCACGGCGGCGATCAGGACGTCGGCCTGGCGGCACGTTTCCGCCAGGTCTTTCGTCTTCGAATGGCAGATGGTGACGGTCGCATCCTTTTGCAAGAGAAGCAGCGCCACTGGCTTGCCGACGATGTTGGAGCGGCCGACGACGACCGCGTGCTTCCCTGCAAGCGTCACGCCCGCGTGCTCGAGGAGGCGCATCACGCCCGCGGGCGTGCACGGCACGACGCGCGGCTTGCCGGCGAGCAGCGCGCCGAGGTTCGACTCGTGGAAACCGTCGACATCCTTCTCCGGCGCCACCGCCGCGAGGACTGCCGCCGAGTCGATCTGCTTCGGCAGCGGCAGTTGCACGAGGATGCCGTGCACCGCGGGGTCGGCATTCAATTTTCTGATGCGTGCGATGAGTTCTTCTTGAGTGACCGCGGCGGGATAGTCGATCTGCTGCGAGCGCACACCGACTTCCTCGCAGGCGCGAGTCTTGTTCCGCACATAGACCTTCGAGGCGGGATCGTCGCCGGCGAGGATCACGGCGAGCCCGGGGTTCACTCCATGGCGCACGAGTGCCGCGACCTTCGCCCTGAGAGCGGTGCGAATCTCGGCGGCCAGCGCCTTTCCATCGAGAATTCTTGCGGACATGTGTTGCATAATACTGTGACCGAAAGCCCCCAAGCTCGAGGATCCATGTCCGCTGTACCCCAGCTTCCCGCCGCAAACGATCCCGACTCTTTAGAGACGCAGGAATGGCTCGACGCGCTCGAGGCGGTGCTCGAGCGCGAAGGCCCGGAACGCGCGCACTTCCTCCTCGAGCGGCTGATCGACAAGGCGCGGCGCTCCGGCGCGTACATCCCGTTCTCGCCGAACACCGCGTACATCAACACCATCCCGACGCACATGGAGGAGCGCTCGCCCGGCGACGTGACGCTGGAGGAGCGCATCCGCTCGATCTGCCGCTGGAACGCGATGGTGATGGTGGCGAAGGCGAACAAGAGCGACGACGAGCTCGGCGGCCATATCGCCAGCTTCGCCTCGGTGGGCACGCTGTTCGGCACCGGCCAGCAGCATTTCTGGAATGCGCCGCACGAGGGCCACGGCGGCGACCTGATCTACTTCCAGGGCCATTCCTCGCCGGGCGTCTACGCTCGCTCGCTCATGGAGGGCAGGCTTTCCGAAGACAGATTGCTGAACTTCCGCCGCGAGGTCGACGGCAAGGGCGTTTCCTCATACCCACATCCCTGGCTGATGCCCGACTACTGGCAGTTCCCCACGGTGTCGATGGGGCTCGGGCCGATCCAGGCGATCTACATGGCGCGCTACCTGAAGTACCTGGAAGCGCGCGGCCACGCGCAGACCGCGAACCGCAAGGTCTGGGTGTTCTGCGGCGACGGCGAGATGGACGAGCCCGAGTCGCTTGGCGCAATCGGCCTCGCCTCGCGCGAGAAGCTCGACAACCTGATCTTCATCGTCAACTGCAACCTGCAGCGCCTCGACGGCCCGGTGCGCGGCAACGGCAAGATCATCCAGGAGCTGGAAGGCGACTTCCGCGGCGCCGGCTGGAACGTGATCAAGGTGATCTGGGGCTCCTATTGGGATCCGCTGCTCGCGCGCGACAAGGAAGGCCGCCTGCTGCGCATCATGGAGGAGACGGTCGACGGCGAGTACCAGAACTACAAGGCCAACGACGGCGCCTTCGTGCGCAAGAACTTCTTCGGCAAGGACCCGAAGGTGCTGGAGATGGTTTCGCGAATGAGCGACGAGGACATCTGGCGCCTGAATCGCGGCGGCCACGATCCGCACAAGGTCTACGCCGCGTATTCCGCCGCGACCAAGCACAAGGGCCAGCCGACCGTGATCCTGGCGAAGACCATCAAGGGCTTCGGCATGGGCAAGCAGGGCCAGGCGAAGAACCCGACCCACCAGCTGAAGAAGATCGACACCGCCACCATCAAGGAGATGCGCGACCAGTTCAACATCCCGATCCCGGACGACAAGCTCGACGAGCTGCCGTTCTACATCCCGCCGGCCGACGCGCCGGAGATGAAATACCTGCACGAGCGCCGCAAGGAGCTCGGCGGCTACCTGCCGCAGCGGCGGCAGAAGGCCGAGAGCTCGCCCGCCGTGCCGGCGCTCGCCGCGTTCGACCAGGTGCTGAAGGGCTCGGGCGAAGGGCGCGAAATCTCCACCACCATGGCGTTCGTGCGCCTGCTCACCGCGCTGCTGCGCGACAAGGAGCTCGGCAAGCGCATCGTGCCGATCGTGCCCGACGAGGCGCGCACCTTCGGCATGGAAGGCATGTTCCGCCAGCTCGGCATCTTCGCCAGCGAGGGCCAGAAGTACGAGCCGGTCGACAAGGACCAGGTCATGTTCTACCGCGAGGACAAGGCCGGCCAGATCCTCGAGGAAGGCATCAACGAGGCGGGCGCGTTCTCCTCGTGGATCGCTGCCGCCACGGCATACAGCCATTCCAACACCGTGACGGTGCCGTTCTACATCTTCTATTCGATGTTCGGCATGCAGCGCATCGGCGACCTCGCGTGGGCCGCGGCCGACCAGCGCGCGCGGGGCTTCCTGCTCGGCGCTACTGCTGGGCGCACGACGCTGAACGGCGAAGGGCTGCAGCACGAGGACGGCCACTCGCACCTTTTCTCGTCGGTCATTCCGAACTGCGTCTCGTACGACCCGACCTATGGCCACGAACTGGCGGTCATCGTCCACGACGGCCTGCGCCGCATGGTGACCAACCAGGAGGACGTCTACTACTACATCACGCTGATGAACGAGAACTACATTCATCCGGCGATGCCCGAGGGGGTCGAGCAGGGAATCCTCAAGGGAATGTACCTGTTGAAAGAAGCGAAGAGCAAGAACAAGCAGCGCGTGCAGCTCATGGGCAGCGGCACCATCCTGCGCGAAGTCGAAGCCGCCGCCGAGCTGCTGGAGAAGGATTGGGGCGTCTCCGCCGATGTCTGGAGCGCGACCAGCTTCACCGATCTGCGCCGCGACGGTCTCGCCGCCGATCGCTGGAACATGCTGCACCCCGAGGGAAAGGCAAGGGTTTCGTACGTCGAAGAGATGCTGAAGAAACGCCCGGCCGGGCCGGTCGTCGCCGCGAGCGACTACGTGAAGAACTTCGCCGACCAGATCCGCCCGTTCATCCCGCGCGAGAGCACCGGGTCTCCTCGCATATACCGCGTGCTCGGCACCGACGGTTTCGGCCGCTCCGACTCGCGCGCCAAGCTGCGCCATTTCTTCGAGGTCAACCGCTACTTCGTGACCATCGCGGCCCTGAAAGCGCTCGCCGACCAGGGTGAAGGCAAGGTCAAGGCGGTCGCCGACGCGATCAAGAAATACGGCATCGATCCGGAGAAAGCGGACCCGACGACTGTATGAGTCAGGTTGTCGTTCCCGACATCGGTGATTTCAAGGAAGTCGAGGTCATCGAGATATTGGTGAAGCCGGGCGACGCCGTGACCAAGGAGCAGTCGCTGATCACGCTGGAATCGGACAAGGCGACGATGGAAATCCCGTCGCCCGCCGATGGCGTGGTGCAGTCGATCAAGATCAAGGTCGGCGACAAGGTTTCCAAGGGCGCTGCGATCCTGGAGCTCGACGCGAAAGACGCGCCGCGCAAGGAAGCGCCCAAGGCCGAGCCGGCGAAGCCAGCCTCGAAAGCGAACGGTGGGACGCAGACCGTCTCCGTTCCCGACATCGGCGATTTCAAGGAAGTGGAAGTCATCGAGATCTTGGTCAAGCCCGGCGATACCGTGGCGAAGGAGCAGTCGCTGCTCACCCTCGAGTCCGACAAGGCGACGATGGAGATCCCGTCGCCGGGCGCGGGCCGCGTGCAGTCGATCAAGGTCAAGGTCGGCGACAAGGTATCGAAGGGCTCGGCAATCCTGATCCTGGAGGGAAACGGGGCTACCTCCGCCCCCGCGCCGGCAGCGAAAGCGTCGCCGCAACCGGCGGCTGCAACGCCGCAACCTGTTCCCGCCGCCGCGGCGACGCCACGGCCGGTGCCGCGCGAGCCGCGCGAGGAGACGACCACCAAGCCGCACGCCAGCCCTTCGGTGCGCAAATTCGCGCGCGAGCTGGGCGTGAACCTCTCGCAGGTGCAAGGCAGCGGGCCGAAGGGCCGCATCCTGCATGCGGACGTGCAGGGCTTCGTCAAAGGGGCTCTTTCCGGAAAAGCGGTTTCTCCGGTGAAGAGCGGCGGCGGAGCGCTGCCGTTCAATCTGCCCGCGTGGCCCGAAGTTGATTTCGCCAAGTTCGGGCCGATCGAGTCGAAGCCGCTGCCGCGCATCCAGAAGCTCTCCGGCCCGTACCTGCACCGCAACTGGATCTCGATTCCGCACGTCACGCAGTTCGACGAGGCGGACATCACCGAGCTGGAGGCCTTCCGCAAGGCGCAGACCGCCGAGACGGAAAAGCGCGGCTTCAAGCTCACCATGCTCGCCTTCCTCATCAAGGCCTGCGTCACTGCGCTGAAGCAGTTCCCGGACTTCAACTCCTCGCTCGACAAGTCGGGCGAAACCCTGACCCTGAAGAAGTACTTCCACATCGGCGTCGCGGTCGATACGTCCGGCGGCCTGGTCGTGCCGGTGGTGCGCGACGCCGACCGCAAGGGCGTGTTCGACGTGGCGAGCGAGCTGGCGCAGATCTCCAAGCTGGCGCGCGACGGCAAGCTCAAGCCCGGCGACATGCAGGGCGGCACCTTCTCCATCTCCAGCCTCGGCGGCATCGGCGGCACGTTCTTCACGCCGATCATCAACGCGCCGGAAGTGGCGATCCTCGGCGTGTCGCGCGCGGCGATGAAGCCGGTATGGAACGGCAAGGAGTTCGCGCCGCGGCTGATCATGCCGATCGCGCTCTCCTACGATCACCGGGTGATCGACGGCGCCAGCGCGGCGCGCTTCACCACCTACCTCGTCTCGGTGCTCTCGGATATCCGCAAGATCATCCTGTAGATGCCAACCCACGAGGTGAAGGTTCCCGACATCGGGGACTTCAAGGAAATCGAAGTCATCGAAGTGCTGGTGAAGCCGGGCGACACCGTCGCCAAGGAGCAGTCGCTCATCACTCTCGAATCCGACAAGGCGACGATGGAGATCCCGTCGCCGGGGGCCGGGACGGTGCAATCCATCAAGGTCAAGGTCGGTGACAAGGTTTCGAAGGGTTCGCCGATTCTTGTTCTCGAAGGAAAGCAGGAAAGCGCTGCGCCGACACCTCCGCCATCAGCGGTGAAGGGCGAATACGACTGTGATGTCGTTGTCGTCGGCGCCGGCCCCGGCGGCTACTCGGCCGCCTTCCGTGCCGCGGATCTCGGCCTGCGTACCGTGCTGGTCGAGCGCTACCCGGTGCTCGGCGGCGTCTGTCTCAACGTCGGCTGCATCCCCTCCAAGGCTTTGTTGCACACCGCAGCGGTGATGGATGCGGCGCGCGCGCTCGCCGATCACGGCGTCGCTTTCGGCGAACCGAAGCTCGACCTTGCCAAGCTGCGGGCCTTCAAGGAGAAAGTGGTCGGCAAGCTGACCGGCGGCCTGGCCGCGATGGCGAAGCTGCGCAAGGTCAGCGTGATGACCGGCCTGGCCAAGTTCGTCGACAAGAACACGCTCGACGTCGCTGGCAAGAAGCTGCGCTTCGCCAACGCCATCATCGCCGTCGGCTCGCAAGCGGCGAAGCTGCCGTTCCTGCCGCAGGATCCGCGCATCGTCGACTCGACCGGCGCGCTCGAGCTGAAGGGCGTACCGAAGAAGATGCTGATCATCGGCGGCGGCATCATCGGCCTGGAGATGGGCACGGTGTACTCGACCCTCGGCACGCGCCTCGACGTGGTGGAGATGATGGACGGCCTGATGCTCGGCGCCGACCGGGACCTGGTCGCGGTCTGGCAGAAGATGAATGCGAAGCGCTTCGATAACGTGATGCTGAAGACGAAGACGACGAAGGTGGACGCGTCATCCAAAGGCCTGCAGGTGAGCTTCGAAGGCGCCGAGACGAAAACCTATGACGCGATCCTGGTGTCGGTCGGCAGGACGCCGAACGGAAAAAACGTCGCGGCCGACAAGGCCGGCGTTGCCGTCGACGCCAAGGGATTCATTGCCGTCGATAGCCAGCTGCGGACAAACGTCCCGAACATCTATGCGATCGGCGACGTGGCGGGCAACCCGATGCTCGCCCACAAGGCGGTGCACGAGGGGCATGTCGCCGCCGAGGCTGCCGCTGGACAGAAATCGCATTTCGACGCGCGCGTCATCCCCTCGGTCGCCTATACCGATCCCGAGATCGCGTGGGTCGGCCTCACCGAGGACGAAGCGAAGAAAGCGGGCAAAGCGGTCGGCGTGGCGAAATTTCCCTGGAGCGCCTCCGGTCGTGCCATCGCCAACGCGCGCGACGAAGGCTTCACCAAGCTCATCTTCGATGCGGAGACGCACCGCGTGGTCGGCGCCGGCATCGTCGGTACCGGCGCGGGCGACCTGATCAGCGAGATGGCGCTCGGCGTCGAGATGGGCGCGGACGCGACCGACATCGGCAAGACCATCCACCCGCACCCCACGACCAGTGAGTCGGTCGGCATGGCCGCCGAGCTCTTCGAGGGCGTGTGCACCGATATGCCGCCACAGAAAAAGAAATGACCCAGGACGAGCTGAAAAAGCAGGTTGCCGAAGCCGCGCTCAAGTACGCGCAGGAAGGCGTCATCGGCGTGGGCTCGGGCTCCACGGTCAATTTTTTCATCGATGCGCTGGCAACGATCAAAGGCCGGATCGAGGGCGCCGTCGCCGCATCCGAGAACAGTGCTGCGCGGCTGAAGGGTCACGGCATCAAGGTTTTCGACCTGAACAGCGTGAACGACCTCGCGGTCTACGTGGACGGCGCAGACGAGGTCACCGAGAACCTGCACATGATCAAGGGCGGCGGCGGGGCGCTGACGCGCGAGAAGATCGTCGCCGCGGTGGCGCGCAAATTCGTCTGCATCTGCGACGCCTCGAAGCTCGTTCCCGTGCTGGGCAAGTTTCCGCTGCCGGTCGAAGTGATCCCGATGGCGCGCAGCTACGTCGGCCGCGAGATCGTCAAGCTGGGCGGCCTGCCCGAGCTGCGCCAGGGCTTCACCACCGACAACGGCAACCTCGTCCTCGACTGCCGCGGCATGACGCTGCTCGATCCGCCCAAGACCGAGGGCGGGATCAACCAGATCGCCGGGGTGGTCACCAACGGCATCTTCGCGCGCCGGCCCGCGGACGTTCTGCTCCTCGCCAGTGCGCAGGGAATCAGGACAATCCAAAAATGATCTGGCGCCTCGCGGTGCTGCTCTTGCCGATCACAGCATTGGCGCAGACTTGGCCTGGCACGCATCCGATCACGGTCGTCATGGGCTTCCCGGCCGGATCGGGCGTCGACGTCGTCGCACGGCTGCTGCAGGAGCCGATGGAGAAGTCGCTCGGCGGCAGGCTGGTAATGGACTACCGCACCGGCGCGGGCGGCAATCTCGCCTCCGAGGTGGTGGCGAAGGCGAGGCCCGACGGCTACACGATCCTCCTCGGCACCGCGGCGACGCACGGCGTGAACGCGGCGCTCTACCGCAGGTTGCCGTTCGACGTCGAGGCCGACTTCACGCCGATCGCGCCGCTGGTCAACGTCTCGAACGTGCTCACCGTCAATCCAAACGTCATTGACGCGAGCACGCTGAAGGAATTCATCGAGAAGGTGAAGGCGAATCCGGGCAAGTACAACTACGCTTCGACCGGGAACGGCACCGGCACGCATCTGGCGTTCGCCGAGCTCGTCTCGCGCGCCGGTCTCAACATGGTGCACGTTCCCTACAAAGGCGGTCCGGAGGCGCTCGCCTCCGTGGTCTCGGGCCAGACCTGCTGCATCATGAACCAGGTGCAGACGGTGCAGTCGCAGTGGAAGGCGGGCCGCGTACGGCTGCTCGGCGTAACCACCGCGACGCGCGTGCCGGCGATTCCCGAGATCCCGACGATCGCCGAGGCGGGTGTTCCCGGCTACGAGAGCATCACGTGGTTCGGCCTGTTCGGGCCCAAGGGCCTCGACAAGGCCATCGTCGACCGGATCAATGCCGCGGTGAAGGCGGCGCTCGAGACGCCTTCGGTGCGCGAGCGCCTCGCTCAGCTCGGCAACACGCCGCGCTGGGAGGACCCGGCCAAATTCCGCCAGACGGTGAAGTCGGACCGGGCGAAGTGGGCCGAGGTCGTCAAGGCCGTCGGCGCGACGATAGACTGACGAAGTAGCGCGTCGCTTTGAGCTCGTCTTCGTTGTGCGTCTGGACGCGCTCCCAGTAGCGATCGGCGTCCTCGACGAAGAGATCGCGCACGATTCCCGAGACGAGGCGGCGCGCGCCGGTCTCGATTCCCGGGATGTCACCGGCCAGCGCGCCGTGGCTCATGGTCGAGCCCCAGTTGAAAACGTGCACACGCCCGATTCCCGGCATCGTTCCCTTCAGCTGGAATGCGTCTCCCAGGTAGGGAAAGCGAGCTTCCTCGGGAAACTTTTCGGACTCCGCGGGCGGCACATGCGAGCGCCAGGTCTCGATCGCGTCGCGGAAAGACGAGACCTCGGGCCGGTCGAGCAGGTTCACATCAAAGCCGGTGCAGACGATCACCGCGTCGAAGCTCTCGTGCGCCATGTCCTTCCAGCCCTTGGAGAAGCGGATCGAGAATCCCGCATGCTTCTCGCAGCGAAGCACGCTCTCGTAGGGCGGCGGTACCTGCTCCGACAGGATGTACGTATAGAAGCGCCAGCGGCTCGCGTCATCGAGATGAGCGTAGCCGTGCTGGAAGCCCGGAAATGACGCCCACTTCGATTTGTTGACCTGCGGCAGGTGCGGGCGGCGCGCGAACATGACGACCTGCGCCGCACCCGCCTCGAGGGCCTCGGCCGCGTTGTCGAAAGCCGATGCGCCTGCGCCGAGCACGCCGACGCGCTTGTCCTTAAGCGCCTTGAAATCGATGTCATCGGCGGAGTGGTACGCGCCTTCCGGCTTGTTCTCTGATGGCCATCTCGGCGCGCCGCTGCCTTCGCGTCCCATGGCGAGCACGACTTTGCGGCAGCGAACTGTCTGGTTTCTCAACTTCACTTCGACAAGATCGCCCCGGGGAGAGACGCTGAGGACTTCCTGTTCGTTCTCGATGGGAATCTGCACGGTCTCGCGCACCCACATCAGGTAGTCGGCCCAGTCGAGGCGCGGGATCTTGTGCAGTTGCTGCCAGTGAGCTACGCCGTACTTCGCCTCGTGCCATGCGCGGTAGGTGAGCGAGGCAACGCCGAGGTCGGGACCAGTGAGGTGCTTCGGCGAGCGCAGGATGTCCATGCGCGCGAAGGTGGTCCACGGCCCCTCGCGCCTGCGCGGCGCGCGATCGACGCAGCGCAGGTTGCGCACGCCTTCGCGCAGCAGTGCGAACGTCGCCGTCTGGCCGCACATGCCGCCGCCCACGACCAGCACGTCGAGCAATCCCTCATGCGGCAGAACCCAGTTGCTCGCCGGATAGTTGAGCTGCGCAAGCTCGTGGCGCGCGAGCGCTTCGAGTTCCGAAAGACTCATCAGGAGAAGATGTCTTCGGGCAGGAACGCGGAGACGGTGACGTTCGGCATGTCCACCACGTTGCTCACCCTCAGGTCGACCGCGACGCTGCACAGCACGTATGCCTGCTCGCGCGTCCAGCCGCGCTCCTCGAGGAGCTCGATCATGCGGATCACGGCGTTGCGCGCGGCGAGGTTGAGGTCGCCATTCTCCTGGCGGCCTTCCGGCGTGACCGGCATGCCCATGGTGGCGATGAAGTTCTGCTCCACCTTGGCAAAGTATTTCGGATGCGAAAAGCGCGGCCACGCGATGTTCTTGGTTCTCGCGAGATCCTTGTGAATCTTGAAGCGGACGACCGCGGTCGCCCCCATCTCGATCGCGGTGCCGCAGCACTCCGCGTCTCCCTGTGCGAAGTGCCCGTCGCCCACCGAGTAGAGCGCGCCGTCCACGGCCACCGGCACGTAGAGCTTCGAACCGCGGGTCAGCTGCTTTACGTCCGCGTTGCCGCAATTCTCGCGCGGCGGGATGGTGCGCAGGCCTTCTTCCGCGATCGGCCGTTGCGCGGGCACCGCAGCCGCGGCGGTGGGCAACATCACCCGGCCGCCGCGATCGGCCAATTCCCGTTCCCTCGCCGTCCAGCGCTTCAGCTGCTCGCGTGACGGCGCGACGCCCGCGGTGCCCATGAAGGCGCCGTTCGGGATGCGCACGCCCGGAAGCTGCGGGGAGGTGGCGTATTCGGATGTGATCTCCCAGTGCGCGACGAAATAGTGGTCGAAGAGATCCGGCAGGAAGCCGAAGCCCGGGGAGAAGCGCGTCCAGCCGTAGCGCTCCGGCAGGATGTCGACGTGCTCGATTTCCAGCAGGTCGCCCGGTTTCGCGCCTTTCACGTACACGGGCCCGGTGAGCGGATGCGCCACCGTGCGCTCCATCTTCTCCAGGTCGGCCACCGTCGTGCGCGGCCCGATCTGCAGGTCCATGGCGTCGCGCGTCTCGAGCGTCACCTCCTCGCCCGGCGCCACCTCGATGACCGGCGCAATGTCCGGGTGCCAGCGGTTATGCCCCTTGTGCGGCTCTTCGCGCAGCCGCTTGCTGCGGTCTATGCTGATGCCTTTACCCATGGGACAAGCTTAACGGTGGAAGTCTCCTGCTTCTACAGCCTCTCTTCGCCGTGGGCGTATTTCGCCGGCCCGCGCCTTTACGAGATCGTTCGCCGCCACCAGGCGCAGCTCGTCCTCAAGCCCTTCGACTTCCAGGAGATCGTGCCGCGCACCGGCGGGATCCCGCTTCGCACGCGTCCCGAACCGCGCCGCAGCTACCACGCGCTCGAGCTCGATCGCTGGCGCAAGCACCTCGGCATGCCGCTCAACCTGGTGCCGAAGCACTACCCGCAGGACGGCAAGCCCGCCGGCTGGAACAAGCCGCCCGGCTGGATGGTGATCGCCGCCCAGGAGCGCGGGCTGGACGCGCAACGCCTTTCGCATGCGTTGTTGCGCGCGCTATGGGCCGAGGAACGTGACACCGCTGATCCGGCGGTACGGATGGCGGTAGCGAACGAGAACGGGCTTCCCGGGAAGGATCTACAGAAAGAGGAGATGAGCCCGAAGGTCCAGGACCTGTACCGGCGCTACAGCGAGGAGGCCGAGCGCCTGGGCGTATTCGGAGCGCCGACGTTCGTTCTCAACGGCGAGCGTTTTTGGGGGCAGGACCGGCTCGAGTTCCTTGATCGCGCGCTGCGTGCGCACTAAGGACATCGGCCACGCAGGCGGTCAGCTTCTTCGCGTAGTCGATGTGCAGGAACTCGTTCGGCCCGTGGGCGTTGGAATGCGGGCCGAGGACCCCGGTGATGAGGAACTGCGCCTGCGGGAATTTGACGCCGAGCATCGCCATGAAGGGGATGGTGCCGCCTTCGCCCATCCACATCGCCGGCTTGCCGTAGTGCTTGCGCGAAGCCGTGTCGACCGATTCCTCCAGCCATGAAGCGAGCTGCGGCGAGTGCCAGCCGGTGCCGGCCTGCCCGTACTCGTAGCTGACCTTCGCGCCGTAGGGCGGGTTCTTTTCCAGTAATTTCTTCATCTTCTTGCCAGCCGAGGGAGCGTCGACCGTCGGCGGCAGGCGAAGCGAGAGCTGCAGCTGCGTCTTCGGGCGCAGCACGTTGCCTGCGTTCGCCAGTGCGGGCAGGCCGTCGGCACCGGTGACCGCGAGAAACGGCCGCCAGGTGCGATTCAGGACCAGCTCGGCGAGGTTGTTGTGCATCGGCTTCGTGCCGCCCGCGAAGGGAAACTTGCGCCAGATGTCCTTGCCCAGCACCGCGGCGGCACGCTTCGCCTGGGTTTTTCGTTGCGCGGGTATCGGTGCGTGGAAAGCGCGCTCCTTCACCATGCCAGTCGCGGCGTTGTCGACGCGGTCGATCAACTGGCGGGCGATGCGGAAGCTGGTCGGCACCACGCCGCTCGCGTCGCCCGAATGCACGCCTTCGGTGAGCACCTCGACGGTGAGGACGCCGTTCAGCAAGCCGCGCAGCGAGGTCGTGCCCCACATCTGGCTGTAGTTGCCGCAGCCGGAGTCGAGGCCGACGACAAAGTCCGGTTTCTGGATTCGCTTTGAAAGATGCTCGAGATACGCGGGGAGATCGTAGCTGCCGCTCTCCTCGCAGCACTCGATGAGGATCACGCAGCGCGCGTGCGGCCGACCCTCGTCCTGCAGCGCCTTCAGCGCGGCGAAGGCGCAGAACACCGCATAGCCGTCGTCGGCGCCGCCGCGGCCGTAGAGCTTGCCGTCGACCATGCGCGGCTGCCAGGGGCCGTAGCCCTCGTGCCAGCCGGTCATCTCCGGCTGCTTGTCGAGGTGGCCGTAGATCAGAACGGTCCCGGGTTTTCCCCCTTCGACTTCTACAAACAGAACCGGTGTCCGTCCTTCGAGGCGCACAACCTCGAGCTTCATGCCGCGCAGCGGGTTCGCCTCGCACCACTTCACCGCGAGCTGCAGCGCCGCTTCGATGTGGCCGTGCTCCTGCCAGTCGCGGTCGAAGTGCGGCGACTTTGCCGGGATGCGGATGTATTCGGTGATCGCCGGGACGATGGAGTCGTCCCAGAACTGCCCGATTGCTTTCACAGGACTACTTCGGCGGCGGGACGTAGCCCGAGGCGGTGTCGGCGCCTTCGCCGAAGAAATGCCGCTCGGTCTGCTCCATGAGGTATTTGCGCGCGCGCGGGTCGGCGAGGTTGAGCCGGTTCTCGTTGACCAGCATGGTCTGCTGCTTCAGCCACTGCGCCCAGGCTTCCTTGGAAACGCTCTCCCAGATGCGCTTGCCGAGCGCGCCCGGGTAGGGCGGGAAGTCCATGCCGTCGGCCTCGCGCCCCAGCTTTACGCACTTCACTGTCCTTGCCATCGGCCGATTATATGCGCTTCAAAAAGACCTTCGAGCCGCGCTTCCAGTTGTAGAGCGCCTGCCGCTGCTCGGGCAGCGCCTTGACGTCGGCGGCGCGAAAGCCCTGCTCGAGGAACCAGTGCGCGGCGTGCGTGGTGAGGGCGAAGATTCGCCGCAGCCGCAAGCCGCGCGCCCGCTCCTCGCAAGTCTTCAGCAACCGCTCGCCATAGCCCGCCTCGCGGTAGCCATCGGCGACCGCAAGGCAGGCGAACTCGGCGCTCTTGTCGTCGGGATACGGGTACAGCGCCGCGCAGCCGACGATGACGCCGTCGTGCTCGACGACGAGGAAGTTGCCGATCTCCGCCTCGATCAACTCGCGGCTGCGCTTGACCAGCGTGCCTTCGGCCTCGAGCGGCTCGATCAGCGCCAGCATGCCGCGCACATCCTCGATCTTCGCCGCCCGCAGCCGCTCGGTCGCATCGGCGGTCACCATGGTGCCGACCCCGGCATGCGTGAAGAGCTCCTGCAGCAGCGAGCCTTCCGCGCGCCGCGTCACCAGGTGGCCGCGACCCACGCCGGCCTTGACCGCGCGAGCGAGATGCTCCAGCGTGCGGCTCGCCGCCGGCGTGAGGTCGGTCTTCTTGCCGGAGATCGTCGCCGCCTCGTCGGCAGTGAGCTCGGAGACGACGTTGCCCTTGCGATCAGTGGGCAGCTTTTCGGTGTACATGAGCAGCTTGTCCGCCTTCAGCGCCACCGCGACGTTCTCGGCGACGTCTTCCCATGAGAGGTTGAACACCTCGCCCGTGGTCGAGTAGCCCAGGGGCGGCACGAGCACGATGTCGGCGACGTCGAGATGGCTGGAGAGCGCCGCCGCGTCCACCTTGCGCACCGCGCCGGTGAAGAGGAAATCGACTCCCTTGCGCACGCCGATCGGGCGCGCGGTGATGTAGTTGCCCGAGACGACGCGGATCTGCGCGCGCGCCATCGGCGAGTTGGGCAGGCCCTGCGAGAGCAGCGCCTCGATCTCGACGCGCAGCACGCCGGCAGCGTGCTTCACCGCGGTGAGCGCGCCCTCATCCGTGATACGCAGACCCTGCGCATACTTCGAGCGCAGCCCCTGGCGCTTCAACTCCGCTTCGATCTGTAGTCGCGCGCCATGCACCAGCACCAGCCGGATCTCGAGCGAGGCGAGCACGTTGACGTCGTGGATGAAACTCGCAAAGCGCGCGCGCTCCGCGACCAGCTCGCCGCCGAAGGCGACGACGAACGTGCGGCCGCCGAAGTCGTGCACGTAGGGCGCGACCTGACGAAACCAGCGGACGAAGTTTTCAGCCATGTAATTTTTTCAAATTGTAAGTGCAATCGCCGCGTCGCGTGTTTGCGCTATGCTCGCCGGTATGAAGATACTGATCGCTTTGCTGTGCGCGTTGCCGATTGCAGCGACGGCCGCCGAGGAAGACGCCATGTTCGGGCACTTCCTGACCCTGATCCAGACGTTCACCAGCATCGCCGCGCAGTCGGCTACCCCGGAGCGCGATATCGCCGACGTGCTCTCCGGCCGGAACGAGAGTGCGAACAAGGCGGCGTCTGGCCTGCTGCAGGAAATGACCGCCGACATGTCGCCGGCGACCCGCTCGCAGTTCTCGGCGATCGGCGCGGACCTGGTTTCCATCGCCCGCCGCAGCGCGACGCCTTTCTCGGCGCCGGCGGCGGCACAATTGTCGGCGACCGACTCGGTGCAGGCGCGCAAGGATCTCACCGCGATGGGCCTGAAGTATCACGACTCGAGCGACTTCCTCGATGCGGTGAAACGCAACGACGCGCTTGCGGTCGAGCTGTTCGTCGCCGGCAAGGGCGTGAACCTTGGCGCTACCGACTGGCGCGGCCGCAACGCGGCCGAGATCGCCCGCGCCAACGGCAACGAGCGGCTGGCGACACTGCTCTCTAGAAGTCTCCCCGCAGAGCGTTGAGCGCGGCGACGGCGGCAAGCGCCGCCGTCTCGGTGCGCAGCACGCGCGCGCCGATCCTGACCGGGACGAACCCCTGCGCCGCGAGCGCAGTTTCTTCCTCGGGCGTGAAACCCGCTTCGGGCCCTGCGGCGATCGTGAAGTCGTCACCCTCCAGCTTCAACTTCGAGAGCGACAGCTCGGACAGGAGCGAGAGCAGCAGCTTCGTTCCGTGTCGAGAACGGTAGTCGGACAGCACGACAAGCGGCAGCACTTCGGGGATGCGGTTCCGGCCGCATTGTTCGCACGCGGCGATCACCACCTTTTGCCAGTGCTCGCGCCGGCTGTCGGCGCGCTCTCCTTTGGGCCGCGCCACCGAGCGCGTGGCGAGCACCGGCTGGATTTCGGCGACGCCGAGCTCGACCGCCTTGCGCACGGTGCTGTCCATCTTCTCGCCCGCCGAGACGCCCTGCACGAGCGTGACGCGTAGCGGCGACTCGCGCTCGATCGCCCGGTGCTGCAGCACGTCGACCAGCATCCTCAGGCGCTGGACGGAAGCGATCCGCGCGGCGAACTCGCCGCCGCGGCCGTTGAAGAGCGTGATGTCGTCGCCGTCGCGCAGGCGCAGCACGCGGATCCCATGATGCGCCGCGTCCTCCGACAACGTGAGCACGCCGCCGGCGCGCAGCGGCTCGTCGACGTAGAAGCGCGGGGTCAAACTACATTGTCGCGCCGAGCGTCCACGGCGCGAACTCGTCCTCGCCGTAGCCGAATTCCTCCGACTTCGATTTCTTTCCGGACGCGGTGGCGAGAATCATCTGGAAGAAGCGCTCGCCGGCCTGCTGGATGGTCTCGGTGCCGTCGATGATCGTGCCGCAGTTGATGTCCATGTCCTCTTCCTGGTGGACGAAGAGCGGCGTGTTGGTGGCGAGCTTGAGCGAAGGGGAGGGCTTGCAGCCGTACGCCGAGCCGCGGCCGGTGGTGAAGCAGATCATGTTCGCGCCGCCCGCCACCTGGCCGGTCGCCGACACCGGGTCGTAGCCCGGCGTGTCCATGTAGACGAAGCCTTTCGCGGTCACCGGCTGCGCGTACTCGTAGACGTCGACGAGGTTGGTGGTGCCGCCCTTCGCCACCGCGCCGAGCGACTTTTCGAGGATGGTCGTCAGGCCGCCGGCCTTGTTGCCCGGCGAGGGGTTGTTGTTCATCTCGTTGCCGTTCCGCTTCGTGTAGTCCTCCCACCAGTGGATCCGCTCGATCAGTTTCTCGCCGACGGCCTTGCTGACAGCTCTGCGAGTCAGCAGATGCTCGGCGCCGTAGATCTCCGGCGTCTCGGAGAGAATCGCCGTGCCGCCATGGCGCACCAGCAGGTCCACCGCCGCGCCGAGCGCGGGATTGGCGCTGATGCCCGAGTAGCCGTCGGAACCGCCGCACTGCAGGCCGAGGATGAGGTGGCTTGCGGGCACTGGCACGCGCTTGACCTTGTTCGCCTCCGGCAGCATTTCCTTCACGCGCGCGATGCCGTTCTCGACCGCCTTTCGCGTTCCACCTTTCTCCTGAATGGTGAATGTGCTCAGCCCCTTCAGCTTCTGGGCTGCAACGAGCATGTTCACCTGGTTGGCTTCACAACCGAGTCCGACGAGCTGCGAGGAGAAGAAGTTCGGGTGACGGGCATAGCCGGCGATCGTGCGCCGCAGTACGTCGGTCGCTTCGCCTTCGCTCGCCATGCCGCAGCCGGTCTTGTGGGTGAGCGCCACCACGCCGTCGACGTTCGGATAGTCGTCCAGCCGGTTCTCGAAGTGCCGCGCGATCATCCGCGCGACGGTCGCCGAGCAGTTCACGCTGGTGAGGATGCCGATGTAGTTGCGCGTCGCGACGCGGCCATCCGCCCGGACGATTCCCATGAAGGTCGCCGGTTCAGGAACAAACTGAGTCTCTTTCTTCAACGAAGCAAAGGCGTAGTCGCGCTGGAAGTCGCCCATCGCCACGTTGTGCACGTGCACGTGGTCGCCGGCCGCGATCGGCTGCGTGGCGAAGCCGATGATCTGGTTGTAGCGGTGCACCGGCTTGCCCTTCTCGACCGCGCGCACCGCGATCTTGTGGCCGGCAGGGACGCGCACCGCGGCGCGCACGTTTTCCTTGGTCAGCATCGTCCCCGCGGGAATCTCCAGGCGGGCGATGACGACGTCGTCCTCGGGATGGAGGCGGATGGTCAGGTCGGCGGCTTGCAGCATGAGGCCTCCTAGAAGAACTTCCTCGGCAGCCAGAGCACGATCTGCGGCACGTAGGTGCAGAGGATCAGCGTCGCGAAGAGCGGCACCAGCCAGGGCAGGATCGCCACCGTCGTTCGCTCGAAGGACAGTTTAGCCACGCGCGAGAGCACGAACAACACCGTTCCCATCGGCGGGTGCAGCAGGCCGATCATCAGGTTGAGCACCATCACCAGCCCGAAGTGCACCGGATCGATGCCGAGCTTGAGGCAGATCGGGATCAGGATCGGCACGAGCAGGGTGATCGCCGCGGTCGGCTCGAGAAAGCAGCCGACGAAGAGCAGCAGCAGGTTGGCGAGCAGCAGGAACACGTTCGGGTTGCTGGTGAAGGCGAGCACCCACTCGGCGACCGCGTCGGTGACGCGCGTCACGGTGAGCAGCCAGCCGAAGATCGACGCGGCGGCGACGATGAAGAGCACCGTCGCCGTGGTTTCGATCGTGTCCATGGTCAGCTTGACCAGCCGCCGCCAGTCGAGCGTGCGGTACCAGAAGAGGCCGAGGAAGAGCGCCCAGAGCGAAGCGGCGATCGCGCCCTCGGTCGGCGTGAAAATGCCGAGCGTCATGCCGCCGATCAGCAGCACCGGCGTGAGGAGTGCCATCACCGCGGAGAAGTTGAACACCTTGTCGAGGACGAGGAGCGCGGCGAAGGTCGCGAGCGTCATCCAGCCGCCGGGCACGCCGAGCTCGGTCGCGAGCCAGGCAAGGTAGGGAATGCCGAGCACCATCGCGATCTCGAGCCCCGCCTTGGCGAGCTTCGCGAGCGAAAACTCCGCGTCGCGCCCGTAGTTCCGTGTGTACGCGAAGTAGGCGACGGTGAGCATCATCGTGATCCCCATGATGATTCCGGGGATCACGCCGGCGAGGAACAGCTGGCCGATGGAAACGCTCGCCATCATTCCGTAGATCACGAAGGGCAGCGAGGGCGGGATGATCGGTCCGACGGTGGCGGAAGCCGCGGTCACGCCGACGGAGAATTCCTTCGAGTAGCCGTGGTCGGTCATCGCCTTGATCTCGATGGTGCCGAGGCCTGCCGCGTCGGCGATGGCGGTGCCCGACATGCCGGCGAAGATCATCGAGCCGACCACGTTGACGTGGCCGAGGCCGCCCTTCATCCAGCCGACCAGCGCCAGTGCGAAGTTGTAGATGCGGTTGGTGACGCCGGCGGAGTTCATCAGGTTGCCGGCCCAGATGAAGAACGGCACGGCGAGGAGAGGGAACGAATCGACGCCGCCGTACATGCGGTGGATGACGACGAAGTCCGGCACGCTGCCCGACCACATGACATAGGCGAGCGACGCGGTCGCCATGGCGATCGCCACCGGGATGCCGCTCACCATGAGCGCGAGGAAGCTGCCGAGCAGCCCCATGTCAGCCCTCGAACGCTTCCGGGCGCTCGAGCACGCTGTAGCCGAGCTTCCAGTGGCGCCAGGCGACCTGCAGCGAGCGCACGAACATGAGCGTGAAACCGAACAGCATGCAGGAGAAGACGATACCCACCGGCAGGTCGATCACCGCCATCTGCTGGCGGCCGATGCGCTGCAGGAGAAGCCACGTGAGCCACACCGCATAGCCGAGGAAGAGGCAGCGCACCACGTCGACCGCGGTCGACACGACGCGTCCCATCGCCTTCGGCATCAGGCGATAGAAGTAGTCGACCTGGATGTGGTTGTTCTTGCGCACCGACATCGAGGCGCCGATGAACACCACCGCGACCAGGAAGTAGCGCGCGATCTCCTCGGTCCAGCCGGCGGAATCCGACAGCACGTAGCGCGTATACACCTGGTAGAACACCACCGCCGCCATCAGCCAGAAGAGGACGAACGTCACCCAGTCCTCCCAGCCGTAGATCGAGATGTCGACCGCCTCGTCCTCGACGTGGAACTGGCCGTCGCTGCCGAGGACGTGGTCCTGCTCTTCACTCATCAGTGGTTGTCGCGCGGCACGAAGGAGCCGCTCTTGCCGACCAGGAAGTCGAGGTCGGCGCCCTTGTCCGCCTGCTGCACGTGGTCGAAGTACAGGCGCCAGTAGCCGCGAGGCAAGGGCGGTTTGGGTTTCTTCCAGGATTTCTTTCTACGGGAAAGTTCTTTTTCAGGAACCAGCAACTGCAGCTTTCCCTTGGCCACGTCGAGCTCGATGACGTCGCCGTTCTGCACCAGCGCCAGCACGCCGCCCGCCGTCGCTTCCGGCGAGACATGCAGCACCACGGTGCCGTAGGCGGTGCCACTCATGCGCGCATCCGAGACGCGCACCATGTCGGTCACGCCCTTCTTCAGGAGCTTCGGCGGCAGCGGCATGTTGCCGACCTCGGCCATGCCGGGATAGCCCTTCGGCCCGCAATTCTTCAGCACCATGATGCATTTCTCGTCGATGTCGAGGTTCGGGTCGTCGATGCGGCCGTGGAAGTCCTCGATGTTCTCGAACACCACCGCGCGGCCCTTGTGCTTGAGGAGCTTCGGCGTCGCGGCGGAGGGCTTGATGATGGCGCCGTTCGGCGCCAGGTTGCCGCGCAGTACGGTGAGGCCGGTGTTCTTCTTGAACGGTTTCTTGTAGGGAGTAATGACGTCCCGGTTCCAGCACTTCGCGTCCTTCACGTTCTCCCACATCGTCTGGCCGTTCACCGTCAGCGCATTCTTGTGCAGCAGATTGTTCTCGCCGAGCTCGCGCAGCACCACCGGCAAGCCGCCGGCGTAGCAGAAGTCCTCCATCAAGTACTTGCCGGAGGGCATGAGGTTGAGGATGGTGCTCATGCCCTCGCCGAGGCGATGGAAGTCGTCGAGATCGAGCTTCACGCCGATGCGGCCGGCGAGCGCGATCAGGTGGATGACCGCGTTGGTCGAGCCGCCGATCGCCGAGAGCGTGCGAATGGCGTTCTCGAAAGCCTGTTTGGTCAGGATCTTCGACAGGGGAATTTTCTGTTTGACGAGAGAAACGATCTGTCTTCCGGCCATGCGGGCAATGACGTTGCGGCGCGCATCCACCGCCGGGAACGCGGCATTGCCCGGCATGCCGACGCCGAGCGCTTCCGCCATCGAGGCCATGGTCGAGGCGGTGCCCATCACCATGCAGTGGCCGTGCGAGCGATGCATGCACGACTCCGCCTCGTGGAACTCCTCGAGCGAGATCTTGCCGGCGCGCAGGTCCTCCGACATCGACCAGACGTTGGTTCCCGAGCCGATGTCGGTGCCGCGGTACTTGCCGGAGAGCATCGGCCCGCCCGAGACGAGGATGGTCGGCAGGTCGACGCTCGCCGCGCCCATCAGCGTCGCGGGCGTGGTCTTGTCGCAGCCGGCGAGCAGAACCACGCCGTCGAGCGGATTGGCGCGGATCGACTCCTCGACGTCCATGCTCGCCAGGTTGCGGTAGAGCATGGCGGTCGGCCGGAGCAGCGTCTCGCCGAGCGACATCACCGGGAATTCGAGCGGGAAGCCGCCCGCTTCCAGGACGCCGTGGCGCACGTGGTCGGCGAGCACGCGGAAGTGCGTGTTGCACGGCGTGAGCTCCGACCACGTGTTGCAGATGCCGATGACCGGCCGGCCGTCGAACTGGTCCTGCGGGACGCCGCGGTTCTTGGTCCAGCTACGGTAGATAAAGCCGTAGATGTCCTGGCGCCCGAACCACTGGACGCTCCGCCAGCCGGTCTTCTTCTTCATTACTTGATCGCCTGCACGCGATCGTAGAGTGCCTTATCCCAGGGCACGTCCTTCGCGACGAGGAACGGCGCGAAGACTTTCTTGAACGCCTCGCGGTCGGACTTCACCACCGTCTTGCCGTACTTGGTGGCGAAATCGCTCACCAGCGCCTGCTCGGCGGCGGCGATCTCGGCGTTCGACTTGAGCGCCGCTTCCTTGAACACCGCCTCGAAGGTCTTCTTGTCGGCGTCGGAGAGCTTGCTCCACACGTGGCCGCCGACGATGGCGAGCAGCATCTCGGTGATGTGCCCGGTCAGGTTGATATGCGTCTGCACCTCGTAGAACTTCTTCGCCAGGATGGTCGGCAGCGGGTTCTCCTGCGCATCCACGGTCTTGTTCTGCAGCGCGAGGTAGACCTCGGCGAAGGCGATCGGCGTCGCGTTCGCGCCGGCGATCTTCGGATACATGATGTAGAGCGGCGCATCCGGCACGCGCAGCTTGAGGCCCTTCATGTCCTCGGGCTTGTTGATCGCCTTGTTGGCGGTGGTGTGGCGCACACCGTAGTAGAACGCGGCGATCGGCTTGTTGCCGCCCTTCTTGAAGTAGCCGTCCATCAGCTCGGCGAGCACCGCGCTCTCGGAGTATTTCTTCCAGTGGTCGAAGTCGCGGAACATGTACGGCGCGCCGCCGATGGAGAGCGGCGGATAGGTGCGCGCGGCGAACGCCTGGCCGGTATAGATCAGGTCGACGGTGCCGAGCGACAACGACTGGTTGATCTGCGTCTCGTTGCCGAGCTGCGAGGCCGGGAACACGTCCATCGCGTAGCGGTTGCCGGTGCGCTTGGCGATCTCGCCCGCCGCCCACACCGCGTACGTGTGGTAGGGCTCCGACGTCTCATAGACATGCGCGAACTTGAGTTTCTGCTGGGCCAGGCCCGCCGTGGAAAACGCGGCGAGAACTGCAAGAAGCAACATCCTCATGATTCCTCCCCTTAGTAAGTAGCTCTTCCGCCCGAAATGTCGAACACCCCGCCGGTCGAGAACGAGCAGTCCTCGCTCGCGAGCCAGCACACCAGCGCCGCGATCTCGTCCACCTCGACGAAGCGGCCCATCGGAATCTTGGAGAGCATGTAGTCGATGTGCTGCTTCGTCATCTGGTCGAAGATCGCCGTCTTCGCCGCGGCCGGCGTCACGCAGTTGACCAGCACGCCGGCTTGCGCGAGCTCCTTGCCGAGGCTCTTGGTCAGCGAGATGACGCCCGCCTTGGAGGCGGAGTAAGCGACGGCGTTCGGATTGCCTTCCTTGCCCGCGACGGAAGCGATGTTGACGATGCGGCCGTACTTCGCCTTCGCCATCAGTGGCGCAACGGCACGGCAGCAGAGGAACTGGCTGGTGAGGTTGACGCGCAGCACGCGCTCCCATTCCTCGATTGGGTAGTCGACGGTCGGCACGTTTTGCCCCGCTACGCCGGCGTTGTTCACTAGCACGTCCACCTTGCCGATTCCCTGCAAGGCTTTCTCGATGGACGTCGGATCGGAGACGTCGACGCGCGGCGAGCCGTCGAGGTCCCAGAGGGTGACCTTGGCGCCGGATGCGGCGAGCCGTTTCGCAATCGCCGCGCCGATGCCTGCCGAGCCGCCGGTGACGATCGCGTGGCGCCCTGCGAAATCGAGTTTATTCATGGGAGGGCGAAGTATAATCGCGCCCTTCCATGGCCGGTCGCCTCGCAGGAAAAACCGCTTTCATCACCGCCGCAGGTCAGGGCATGGGCCGCGCCGCCGCGCTCGCCTTCGCCCGCGAAGGCGCCAGGGTGTGGGCCAGCGACATGAACGCCAAGACGGTCGGAGAGCTCGACGGCAAGGAAGGCGTCAAGGCGCGGCAGCTGGACGTGACCGATGAGGCCGCGATCAACAAACTTGCAGCCGAGGTCGGCGCGATCGACGTGCTGTTCAACTGCGCCGGCATCGTGCATCACGGCTCGATCCTCGACGCGACGACCAAGGACTGGGACCAGGCCTTCGCGGTCAACACGAAGTCCATGTTCCTCGTGTCGAAAGCCTTCATCCCCGGCATGTTGAAGAAGGGCAAGGGCTCGATCATCAACATGGCTTCGGTGGCTTCGTCGCTGAAAGGCCTGCCAAACCGCTTCGTCTACGGCGCGAGCAAGGCCGCGGTGATCGGTCTCACCAAGGCGATCGCCGCGGATTTCGTTGCCAAGGGCATCCGCTGCAACGCGATCTGCCCGGGGACGGTCGACACGCCTTCGCTGCAAGGACGCATCAACGCCTTCGCCGACCCGGTGCAGGCGAGGAAGGATTTCGTCGCGCGCCAGCCGATGGGTCGGCTCGGCACGGTCGACGACATCATGGGGATTCTGGTTTTTCTGGCGTCCGACGAGTCGCTGTTCGCGACCGGCAACGCCTATTCGATCGACGGGGGAATGACGATATGAAGTTGTGCCGATACGGCAAGCCGGGGTACGAGAAGCCGGGCGTGATCGACGCGGACGGGAAGTTGCGCGATCTGTCGAAAGTGGTGGACAACATCGGGCCGAACGAGATCTCGCCGCGCGGCCTGAAGATGCTCTCGCGGCACAAGCCCGAGTCGCTGCCGCTGGTGAACGGCGCGCCGCGCCTCGGCGTGCCCTACGTCGGCATCGGCAAGTTCGTCGCCATCGGCCTCAACTACTCCGACCACGCCAAGGAGGCCGGCCTGCCGATCCCGGCCGAGCCGATCGTGTTCATGAAGGCGACGACCTGCATCAACGGCCCCAACGACGACGTGATCCAGCCGAAGAACTCGACCAAGCTCGACTGGGAAATCGAGCTGGGTATCGTCATCGGCACGCAGGCGCGCTACGTCGACGAGGCCTCCGCTCTCGAGCACGTCGCCGGCTACTGCATCGTCAACGACGTATCCGAGCGCGCCTTCCAGATGGCGACCACGCAGTGGGACAAGGGCAAGGGCTTCGACACCTCGGGGCCGATCGGTCCCTGGCTGGTCACGACCGACGAGATCGGCGACCCGCAGCGGCTCGACATGGCGCTCGACGTCAACGGCAAGCGCATGCAGACGGGCAACACCCGCACCATGGTTTTCAGCTGCGCGAAGATCATCTCGCACGTCAGCCAGTACATGACGTTGCTGCCGGGCGACATCATCTGCACCGGCACGCCTCCCGGCGTGGGGCTCGGCATCAAGCCCAACCCGGTGTTCCTCAAGCCGGGCGACGTGATGACACTGAAGATCTCAGGTTTGGGGGAACAAAGGCAAAAGGTAGTAGCCTACTCAGGATGAACAAGCGAGCCGACTTCCCCGCAGACCTGCGGAGGTCGGCCTTCTGGATGCCCTACACGGCGAACCGCCAGTTCAAGGCGGCGCCGCGGTTGCTTGTCCGGGCCGAGGGCATGCACTACTGGACGGCCGACGGCCGCCAGGTGCTCGACGGCCAGGCCGGCCTGTGGTGCGTGAATGCCGGGCACTGCCGGCCGAAGATCGTCGCGGCAGTGCAGAAGCAGGTCGCCGAGATGGACTTCGCCCCGACCTTCAATATGGGGCACCCGATCGCGTTCGAATTCGCCGAGCGCCTCGCCGCTATCGCGCCCGAGCGCTTCTCGCGCGTGTTCTTCACCAACTCCGGATCCGAATCCGCGGACACCGCGCTGAAGATCGCGCTCGCCTACCATCGCGCGCGCGGCGAGGGGCAGCGCATCCGCCTGATCGGCCGCGAGCGCGGCTATCACGGCGTCAATTTCGGCGGCATGGCGGTCGGCGGCATTCCGGCCAATCGCAAAGCCTTCGGTCCCGGCGTCGCCGGAGTGGATCACATCCGCCATACGCACGATCTGCAGAGAAATTCATTCTCCAAAGGCCAGCCGCAGCACGGCGCCGAGTTCGCCGACGACCTCGAGCGCGTCTGCACGCTGCACGATCCATCGACCATCGCCGCCGTGATCGTCGAGCCGGTCGCCGGCTCCGCCGGCGTGCTCGTACCGCCGCAGGGCTACCTGCAGCGTTTGCGCGAAATCTGCTCGAAGCACGGCATCCTGCTCATCTTCGACGAGGTGATCACCGGCTTCGGGCGTCTCGGCCAGCCGTTCGCGAGCCAGCGCTTCGGCGTGATGCCCGACCTCTTCACCGTCGCCAAGGGCATGACCAACGGCACCGTTCCCATGGGCGCGGTGTTCGCCAAGGACTCCATCTACGACGCATTCATGGATGCGCCCGAGGGCATCGAGCTCTTCCACGGCTATACCTACTCGGGGCACCCGCTCGCCTGCGCCGCCGGCATCGCCACGCTCGACACCTATGCCGACGAAGGACTCCTGACTCGCACCCAGTCGCTCGAGAAGCACTTCGAGGACTGCCTGCACGCCCTCAAGGGCAGCCGGCACGTCGTCGATATCCGCAACTGCGGCCTGATGGGTGCGGTCGAGCTCGAGCCGCGGCCCGGCGCGCCCGGCAAGCGCGCCTACGAGGCCTTTCTCAAGATCTTCGAAGCGGGCGTGCTGATCCGCTGGACGGGCGACATCCTGGCTTTCTCGCCACCGCTCATCGTCGAAAAGGCGCAGATCGAGCGGATCTTCGACACGATCCGCGAAGCGCTGAAGACCGTCCAGTAATAGAAAAGGGCGCCGAAGCGCCCCTTTCTCCCTTTTTTCTTCTTTTGGTTTTTGTTACTTGACGGCGGCCCTCACCACGCCCAGCCGCCGGCCGCGGGCCGGTTGCTTGAGGCGCGCCGGGGTCACCAGATCCCTTACGAAGTTCGGCAGGGCGAACACGCCCTCGTGGGTTTCGCCGTTGTAGTAGCGGAGCTCCTGCATCTTCCGCGCCTCGATGCGGCGGTCGATCTCGTCGGCGGTGAAGGCCTTGGGATCGAGCTTGTCGGAGCACACCGCCATCGCCCACAGCGAGCCGTAGAGCGGGATGTACATCGTGTACACCCGCACGATGCGGAACAGGCCGTTCAGGCGCTGGGCGAGCTCGGCCACGCGTGCCGGCTGCGCCACCGGCGAGCCGAGGTGCAGCGTGAGCGCCCCGCCGGGTGCAAGCGTGGCGCGGATCTGCTGCAGGAATTCCGCCGAATAGAGCGCCGCGGCCGGGCCGACCGGATCGTTCAGGTCCATGGCGACCAGGTCGAACTTCTCGTGCGTGTCGCGCACGAACTTCATCCCGTCCTCGATGCGCACCTGCAGCTTGGGGTTGTCGAACACGCCGTTGTGCACCGCGCGGAAATGCTCCTTGGCGACGGTGATGACGTCGGCATCGATCTCGACCATCGTCACCTGCTCCACGGTCGGGTGCTTGAGCGCCTCCTCGGAGGAGCCGCCGTCGCCGCCGCCGATGACCAGCACCTTCTTCGGCGCCGCGTGCGCGGTCAGCGCGGGGTGGATGAGGTTCTCGTGGTAGACGAACTCCTCCTTCTCGGAGGTCATGTTGAAGCCGTCGAGCCGGAAGATCTTGCCGTAGTGCGGCGTGTCGTAGATCTGCATCTTCTGGAACTTGGTCTGCCACTCGCCGATCTGCTTGTCGGCGCGGATGTAGAAGCCCGTGGTGGCGTTGAGCGGCTCCATCAGCATGTGCTCGCCGCGCTCGACCTCGTGCTTCGCGATCTCGGTCGGCTGGAAGTGCTCGACCAGCTGCTCGAAGAGCTTCCTCGCCTTGGCGGAGTTGTCGGCGCTGTAGTTGCAGACGTAGACGTCGAGCGTCAGCCCCTGGCGCTCGGGCCAGGTGTGGATCGCCAGATGGGACTCCGCCAGCACGACCGTGCCGGTGAAGCCGCCGCCATCGAAGGTGTGGAAGGTCGCGTCCATGGTCGTGAGACCGGAAGCGGACACCATCTCGAGGCATTTGGCGCGAAAGCTCTCGCCGTCCAGGAGTAGCTGCGGATCGCAGCGGCAGCCGGTGAGGTCACCGATGAGATGCAGACCGTTCATCTTATTTACACCTCCAAAATGCGAAGGCGAGGCCCGCGGTAGCAGCCTCGCCTTCCATCCGCGCCTTTCGGCGCAAACAGCGCTCTTCAATCGCGCTCAATTCGTTCAAAACCTCCTAAACGTTTTGCCGCAGCTCATTGACAACCGCATCAATCAGTCTGCGAGCGATCGAGATTCTGCTCGGAAGTTTCGGCAATTGCAATACTTCGAACCACTTAGCGTCCTCGATTTCCGTGTCTTGAAGCTTCAGATCGCCTTCCACCCAGTCGCAGACGAACGCGATCATCAGCGAGTGCGGGAACGGCCACGACTGGCTGGCGAAGTAGCGGATGTTGTTTACCCGCACGCCGACTTCCTCGGCCACCTCGCGCGCCAGGCACTGCTCGAGCGACTCTCCCGGCTCGGCAAAACCGGCCAGCGCGCTGTACATCCCGGGCGGGAAGTGCGGGCTGCGGCCGAGGAGGATCTCCCTGCCGCGCTTCACCAGCGCCATGATCGCCGGCGCCACCCTCGGATAAGCCGACAGCTTGCAGGCGGGGCAGACGCGGACGCGCTCCTCGCGCTTTGCCTCTGTGGCAGTGCCGCAGCGGCCGCAGAACTGGTGCGTCCGGTCCCAGTCGACGAGCTGGACGGCGCGCCCGGCGAGGGCGAAATGGGCGTCGTCGAGCACAGAGAACAGGGTCCGCAGCCCCTGCCAGGACATCCCCGCCGGCGCCGGCGCCTCGCCGGGGAGCTCGGCGGCCCAGAAGTCGCGATCCCCCAGACGCCCTAGATATAGGCTTCGGACCGCCGCAGAACCCAACCAGTTGTGGTTTTTCTGCAACGGCAAGCGCGCCCAAGCGGGCCGGGCTTTGACCCGGAGGTCGTCGCTGGGGGCCGTTAGCGGGCCAAGCTCGACCAGCAGATCGGTACCGCGGAAGACGAGCCAGTGCGCTTCTCCCGGTCGCTCGCACGAAACGAGCTGCTCGAAATCCGCCGGTCTTCCGAAGGGGAGCTCATGCATGCGCTGAGTATAATTTGAGCGTTCCGATGGAATCTCCCGTTAAGGCGTCCGAGGCCGAGTTGGCCAATGCCATCCGCGCGCTCGCGATGGACGCCGTCGAGGCAGCAAAATCCGGCCATCCCGGCATGCCGATGGGCATGGCCGAGATCGCGGTAGCCCTCTGGAAGCGCCACCTCCGCCACAACCCGGGCAACCCCGGCTGGACGAACCGCGACCGCTTCGTGCTCTCCAACGGGCACGGCTCGATGCTCCTCTACAGCCTGCTGCACCTCACCGGCTACGACCTGCCGATGGAGGAGCTGAAGCGCTTCCGGCAGCTCGGCTCGAAGACGCCCGGCCACCCGGAATACGGCCATACGCCCGGGGTCGAGACCACCACCGGCCCCCTCGGCCAGGGCTTTGCCAACGCCGTCGGCATGGCGCTCGCCGAGACGCTGCTCGCCGCCGAGTTCAACAAGCCCGGCCTGGAGCTCGTCGAGCACCACACCTACGTGTTCATGGGCGACGGCTGCATGATGGAGGGCGTCTCCCACGAGGCCGCCTCGCTCGCCGGCACCCTCGGTCTGTCCAAGCTGATCGCCTTCTACGACGACAACGGCATCTCGATCGACTCCGACAAGGGGCAGATCAAGAGCTGGTACACCGACGATGTGCCGATGCGCTTCAAGGCGTACGGCTGGCAGGTGATCACCGCCGTCGACGGCCACGACGTGGAGGCGGTCGACCGGGCGATCCGCAAGGCGAAGCGGGAAAAGACGAAGCCGACGCTGATCTGCTGCAAGACGATCATCGCCAAGGGCGCGCCGAAGAAGGCCAACACCGGCGCCGCGCACGGCGCGCCGCTCGGCGCTGACGAGATCGCCGCGACCCGCGCCGCGATCGGCTGGGCGTACCCACCCTTTGTCGTGCCGGACAATATCCGGGCTGGCTGGGACGCCCGGGAGACCGGCAAGCGCGCGGAACGCCGCTGGAACCGCACTCTCAAGGAATACCAGAAGCAGTTCCCGGCCGAGGCCGCCGAGTTCGCGCGTCGCAATGCCGGAGCGCTGCCGGCTGGCGACGTCTTCAGGAAGCTGATGGACGAGACGGTCCAGAAAGCGGAGACCATCGCCACCCGCAAGGCGTCGCAGAACGCCCTCGAGGTACTGGTACCGGCCTTTCCGGAGCTCATCGGCGGCTCCGCCGACCTGACGGGCTCCAATCTGACGATGGTCAAGGCTTCGAAGCCCGTGGCACCCGGCGCGGTGAAGGGAAACCACATCTTCTACGGCGTGCGCGAGTTCGGCATGTGCGCCGTGATGAACGGCATCAGCCTGCATGGCGGGCTGATCCCGTACGGCGGCACCTTCCTCGTCTTCTCCGACTACGCACGCAATGCCTTGCGCATGGCTGCGCTGATGAAGATCCGGGTGATCTACGTCTTCACCCACGATTCGATCGGCCTCGGCGAGGACGGCCCGACGCACCAGCCGGTCGAGCACGCGGCGACTCTGCGGCTCATTCCCGGCATGGATGTCTGGCGGCCGTGCGACAGCGCAGAAACCGCCGTGGCCTGGCGCGCGGCGCTGGAACGGTCCAGGGGACCGACGGCGCTGCTGCTTTCGCGGCAAAACCTGGCTTTCATGAAGCGGGACAGGCTCGACGATGTCGCGCGCGGCGGCTACGTGCTTGCCGATGCCCCCGGGGCCAGGGCGGTCATCATCGCCACCGGCTCGGAAGTCCAAGCGGCGCTGGCTGCCCAGCAACAGCTGGCCCAGGCGGGCATGCCGGTGCGGCTGGTTTCGATGCCCTCGACCAGCGTTTTCGACCGCCAGGACGCGAATTACCGGAACTCTGTGCTGCCGGCGGGACTCCCAAAGGTAGCGGTGGAAGCCGGCGTCACCGACTATTGGCGCAAATACGTGGGTCTCGAGGGCGCCGTCGTCGGCCTCGACCGCTTCGGCGAATCGGCGCCCGCGGGCGAGCTTTTCAAGCACTTCGGCTTCACACCGGAAAACATAGCCAAGGCAGTCAGGAGCGTAATCAAATGATCAAGGTCGCCATCAACGGATTCGGGCGCATTGGCCGCATGGTCCTGCGCGCTCACTACGAAGGGGCGAAGAAGCACGGGCTGCAGTTCGTCGCCATCAATGACCTCGGCGACGCGAAGACCAACGCGCACCTGCTGCAATACGACACCGCGCACGGCCGGTTCCCGGCGAAGGTGCGGGTCGACGGCGACAGCATTGTGGTCGACAACGATCGCATCAAAGTCGTCGCCGAGCGCGATCCGGCCAAGCTGCCGTGGAAATCGCTCGGCGTCGACGTGGTGCTCGAGTGCACCGGCCTTTTCACCAGCAAGGCGAAGGCGGGCGCGCACCTGCAGGCAGGGGCGAGGAAGGTGATCATCTCGGCGCCGGCGGAGAAGGATGTCGACCGCACCATCGTTTACGGCGTCAATCACGCCTCGCTCAAGGCGAGCGACACGGTGATCTCCAACGCTTCGTGCACCACCAACTGCCTCGCGCCGCTGGTCAAGGCGCTCGACGACCGCATCGGCGTCGTCTCCGGGCTGATGACGACGATCCACTCGTTCACCAACGACCAGGTGCTGACGGACGTTTTCCACAAGGACCTGCGTCGCGCGCGCTCGGCGACACATAACATGATCCCGACCAAGACCGGCGCCGCAGCCGCGGTTGGCCTGGTCCTGCCGCACCTCAACGGCAAGCTCGACGGCTTCTCGATTCGCGTACCGACGATCAACGTCTCGCTGGTCGACCTGACCTTCGTGGCGAAGAAGGCAACCAGCGTCGAGGAGGTGAACAAGGCGGTGAAGCAGGCGGCCGACACCGACCTCAAGGGCGTGCTCGAGGTCAGCACCGAGGAGCTGGTGTCGTCGGACTTCAACCACAACCCCGCAAGCTCGATCTTCGAGGCCCTGCTGACCAAGGTCGCCGGTGGCACGCTGGTGAAGGTGTACTCCTGGTACGACAATGAGTGGGGCTTTTCCAACCGCATGCTGGATGCCACCGTCGCGCTGATCAACGCGAAGTAGTCGTGCGGTTCAAGCGCATGTCGGACGTGGAGCTGCGCGGCAAGCGCGTCTTCATCCGCGCCGACCTCAACGTCCCGCAGGACGACGCCGGCGGCATCACCGACGACACTCGCATCCGCGCTTCGATGCCCGCGATCGAGCAGGCGCTGAAGGCCGGCGCCGCCGTGATGGTGACCTCGCACCTCGGGCGGCCGAAGGAAGGCAAGTTCGATCCCAAGGATTCGCTTGCGCCGGTCGCAAAACGCCTTTCTGAGCTACTGAAAAAAAACGTACCTCTGGTTCGTGACTGGCTGAACGGCATCGATGTGAAGCCCGGCCAGGTCGTGCTGCTGGAAAACTGCCGCTTCAACGTCGGCGAGAAGGCCGATGACGAGGCGCTGGCGAGGACGATGGCGGCGCTCTGCGACGTCTACGTCAACGACGCGTTCGGCACCGCGCACCGCGCGGAAGCGACCACCCACGGCATCGCGCGCTTCGCCAGGGTGGCGTGTGCGGGCCCACTCATGGCTGCGGAATTGGATGCTTTGGGAAAAGCAATATCAAATCCGGCGCGGCCACTGGTCGCAATTGTGGCGGGCTCGAAGGTCTCGACCAAGCTGACGATCCTCGCGGCGCTGGCGAAGAAAGTCGATCGCCTGATCGTGGGCGGCGGGATCGCCAACACGTTCCTGCTCGCGCAGGGCAAGCCGATCGGCAAGTCGCTCGCGGAGAAGGATCTGGTCGGCGAAGCGAAGAAGCTGCTCGCCGGCGGCAAGGTGCCGATGCCCGCGGACGTGGTGGTTGCGACCGAGATGTCGGAACGCGCGCGCGCCGAGACCAAGGACGTTGCCGCGGTCGACAAGGACGAGATGATCCTCGACATCGGTCCGAAGGCGCAGGCCGAGCTGGCGAAGATCGTCGCGGAGGCGGGGACGATCGTCTGGAACGGGCCGGTCGGCGTGTTCGAGATGGCGCCGTTCGCCAAAGGCACCGAGGCGCTCGCGCACGCCATCGCCGCCTCCAAGGGGTTTTCGCTCGCCGGCGGCGGCGACACCATCGCCGCGATCAACAAGTTCGGGGTCGCCGACAAGATCGACTACATCTCGACTGCCGGCGGCGCGTTCCTGGAATTCCTCGAAGGCAAGACGCTTCCCGCGGTCGCGGCGCTCG
Organism: Betaproteobacteria bacterium SCGC AG-212-J23; assembly: GCA_001644455.1. GTDB lineage: Bacteria > Pseudomonadota > Gammaproteobacteria > Burkholderiales > SG8-39 > SCGC-AG-212-J23. The sequence goes on along the minus strand of LSTF01000058.1, from coordinate 18,324 downwards.
AAGCTCGGGCTTGAAGATCTCCTCCGGTATCGTCGGGCACGAGATCGGTCCCGACCGGCAGCCTATCGATAAGCGCTGGCTGATGGCCTACAACGCCGCGCTCGGCGAAGTGGGCGAAGAGGCGCACCCGCTCTTCCCGGTCTGCTACGAGTGGCCGGCGACGAACGCGCTGCGTGTTGCGACCGGGCTGCAGGAGCTCAACGCGCGCCTCGTGCACGCGCAGCACGATCTGGTGCTGCACAGAAAAGTCGTTCCAGGGGAAATTCTCGGCGTCAGCGCAAGAGTTGTGGCGGCGACGCAGCGCGGCCCTGGCGCATTTGTCGTCTTCGAACTCATTGCGAAAGCCGGCAATGAAACGGTGAGCACCACTCGCTACGGAATGCTCTATCGCGGCGTGACGCTGGAGGGCGGCGACCGCGGCAGCGTCGACGATCCACCGAAGCACGACCGGGAATTGCCGACTGCCGGAAATTTTCCGGTCGCCGCGACTGCCGGTCACGTCTATACCGAGTGCGCGCGCATCTGGAATCCGATCCATACCGATCCCGAGTACGCGCGCGCCGCGGGATTGCCCGGGATCATCCTGCACGGCACTGCAACCTTGGCGCTCTCCGTCTCGCAATTGACCAAGAACGCGAAGCGCGTTCGCTGCCGATTCGCCGGCATGGTGCCCATGCCCAGCACGCTCACGGTGCACGCGTCGCGGGTCGGCGACGAGATTCTTTTCGAGACACGCGACGCCAAGGGAAAAGCAGTCATCGAGCGTGGGCGAATCGGATAAAATCATCGGGACGTCCTCAATGATGCGCAGTACAAAAATCGTCGCGACCCTGGGGCCCGCATCGAGCGATCCGGCCGTGCTCGAGCGCATGGTGCGCGCCGGCGTCGACGTCGTGCGCCTCAACTTCTCGCATGGCACCGCGCAGGATCACGAGAACCGGGCGAAGGTCGTCAAGGAGATCGCTTCCAGAGTCGGGCGCACGGTGGCGATCCTGTGCGACCTGCAGGGGCCGAAGATCCGCGTCGGCAAGTTCAAGGACGGCAAGGTGATGCTGGAGAAAGGGCAGAAGTTCGTGCTCGATGCCGGCTGCGAGATGGGCGACGGCAACCGCTCGGGGCTCGACTACAAGGAGCTGCCGCGCGACGTCGGCCCGGGCGCGGTGCTGCTGCTCGACGACGGCAAGATCGTCCTCGACGTCGTCGAGGTGCGCGGCGAGGAAGTGCACACCACGGTGCGCCACGGCGGCGTGCTGTCGAACAACAAGGGCATCAACCGCCAGGGCGGCGGGTTGACGGCGCCGGCGCTCACCGCCAAGGACATGGAAGATATCCGCACGGCGGCCAAGATCCAGGCCGACTACCTGGCGGTCTCGTTCCCGAAGAGCGGCGCCGACATGTACATGGCGCGCGAGCTGATGCGCGCCGCCGGCGGCAAGGCGTTCCTCATCGCCAAGATCGAGCGCGCCGAGGCGGTCGGCGAAGCGGCGCTGCTCGACATCATGCGCGGCTCCGACGGCATCATGGTGGCGCGCGGCGACCTGGCGGTCGAGGTCGGCGACGCCTCGGTGCCGGCGCTGCAGAAGAAGATGATTCGCCTGGCGCGCGAGCAGAACAAGCTCACCATCACCGCGACGCAGATGATGGAGTCGATGATCTCCAGCCCGGTGCCGACGCGCGCCGAGGTCTCGGACGTCGCCAACGCCGTGCTCGACGGCACCGACGCCGTCATGCTGTCGGCGGAAAGCGCGAGCGGCAAGTATCCGGTCGAGACGATCGAGGCCATGCATCGCATCTGCGTCGAAGTCGAGCAGACTCAGCCGCTCAGCCTCGAGAAGGATTTGCTCGACCGCGTCTTCACGCGCGTCGACCAGTCGATCGCCATGGCGGCGCTCTTCACCGCCTACCACCTGAAAGTGAAGTGCATCGCCTCGCTGACCGAATCGGGCTCGACCGCGCTGTGGATGAGCCGCCTCAACTGCGGCGTGCCGATCTACGCCCTGACCTCGCAGACCGCGACGCGCTACCGCTGCGCGCTGTTCCGCGACGTCTCTCCGCTGATGGTGAAATACGTCGGCCACGACCGCGAGGAGCTGCTCGCGGAGGCGGAGAAGGTGCTGTTCGCCAACAACGTGGTGAAGGAAGGCGACCTCATCGTCCTCACCATCGGCGAGCCGATCGGCAAGGCGGGCGGCACCAACACCATGAAGATCGTCAAAGCCGGGGAGCACTACAAGCCATGAACCGTTCGGAGCTGGCCTCGAAATTCCTGGACGTCGCGAACCTGCCGTGGGAGAAGACCGCCTACGCCGGCATCGAGCAGAAGACGCTGCTGGTCGACAAGCCGAGCGGCCTCATCACGGCGCTGATGCGCATGGCGCCGGGCGCGCGCCTGCCCGACCATGAGCACGTGAAGATCGAGCAGACCTACGTCCTCGAAGGCAGCCTGGTGTGCCCCGAAGGCGAGTGCACGGCCGGCCAGTTCGTCTGGCGTCCCGCCGGCAGCCGCCACGAAGCCTGGGCGGGCGCAAAGGGCGGACTGTTCCTCGCAATGTTCCAGATCCCGAACAAGTTCTTCCACAAGGATGGTCGGGTGACCGATTTCCGCGGCGAGGACTGGGACAAGGCCTGGAAACACGCGCGGTAAGGGCGGGGGCATTCGGCGTAGCGCTGCTTCTCACGGCGTGTGTCTTCTATCCTCGAACGGAAAGGCCGATCGAAAAAGACTGCGAGGTCGTGAGTCGACAGTGGGTGCTCGACTCCGCGCAGCTTCGCAACCTGCCGATGAGCGGCGGATGCGGCGATGCTCGAGGTTGTGCACTTTTTCTGGTCGCAATCGGCGCGGTGGCGGCGGCGAGCGTGGTCATTTCGGGCAGTGTCGTCCTGGTAGGCAACACCATTCATTGGCTCGAGAAACAAGGCAAATGCCCTGCCGGCCTCGGCGGGCGCTTCAACTAGTCTCTCCATGCGGATCGCCTTGTGTAACGAAGTGATCGCACCGATGCCGTTTCCGCGGCAGTGCGAGTACGCAAGCAAGCTCGGCTACGACGGCCTCGAGATCGCTCCGTATACGCTGTCCGACGAGCCGCATCGCATGGGCTCGAGCCAGATCGCCGCGGCGCGCGCCGCGGCCCGCGAAGCCGGCATCGAAGTCACCGGCCTGCACTGGCTGCTTATCAAGCCCGCCGGGCTGTCCGTCAGCAGTAAAGACAAGAAAATCAGGCAGCAAACCATCGACGTCATGCTGGCCCTGGTCGACCAGTGCGCCGAGCTGGGCGGCCGCTACCTGGTGCACGGCTCGCCGCACCAGCGGCGCATCGACCCCGGCGAGACGCGCGCCGCGGCGACGCAGCGCGCCGAGGAATGCTTTGCCGCCGCCGCCGAGCGCGCGCAGAAGGCGGGGGTCATCTACTGCATCGAGCCGCTGTCGCCGGAACAGACGCCGCTCGTCAATACGCTCGAAGAGGCGGCCGGTATCGTCGCGAGAATCGGCAACCCGGCGCTGAAAACCATGCTCGACTGCAGCGCCGCCTCGCGCAGCGAGAAGGAGTCGCTGCCAGCGCTGGTCGAGCGCTGGCTGCCGAAAGGCGTCATCGCGCACGTGCAGGTGAACGACCGCAACCGCCAGGGACCGGGGCAGGGCGAGCAGCGCTTCGCGCCGCTGGTCGCCGCGCTGAAAAAGCACGGCTATCGCGGCGACATCGCCGTCGAGCCGTTCGACTATGTGCCCGATGGTCCCGCCGCCGCGGCACGGGCGATCGGTTACCTGCGCGGTATTCTTGAGGCCATCGAATGAACCGCCGAATCGGCATCATCATGCACGGCGTCACCGGGCGCATGGGCATGAATCAGCACCTGGTGCGCTCGATCCTCGAGATCCGCAAGCAGGGCGGCGTCGCGCTCAAGGACGGCACGCGCGTCATGCCCGATCCCATCCTCGTCGGTCGCAATGCCGCGAAGGTCGAGGAGCTGGCGAAGAAATACGGCGTGCAGCGCTGGACGACCGATCTTGACGCGGCGCTTCGCTCCGACGATGAAATCTTCTTCGACGCGGCCTCGACGCAGCTGCGGCCCAAGCTCCTGAAACGCGCCATCGCCGCGGGCAAGCACGTCTACTGCGAGAAGCCGGTAGCGACTTCCCTCAAGGAAGCCGTCGATCTGTACAAAGCGGCGAAGAAAGCGCGCATCAAGCACGGCGTGGTGCAGGACAAGCTCTGGCTGCCGGGAATGCTGAAGTTGGCGAAGCTGCGCGAGCAGGGGTTCTTCGGAAGGATCCTGTCCGTGAGAGGTGAATTCGGCTACTGGGTATTCGAGGGCGACCGCGTCCCCGCGCAACGGCCTTCATGGAACTACCGCAAGCAGGACGGCGGCGGGATCATCCTCGACATGCTCTGCCACTGGCGCTATGTGCTCGACAACCTGTTCGGCGCGGTGAAGTCCGTGAGCTGCCTCGGCGCGACGCACATTCCCTGGCGCTGGGACGAGAACGGCAAGAAATACAGGGCGACGGCCGACGATGCCGCTTATGCGACCTTCCAGCTCGCCGGCGGCGTGATCGCGCACTTCAATTCCTCGTGGGATGTGCGCGTGCGGCGTGACGATCTCCTCACGCTGCAGGTCGATGGCACCGAGGGCAGCGCCGTGGCGGGCCTGCGCCGCTGCCTGTTTCAGTCGTACGGAAAAACGCCGAAGCCGGTCTGGAATCCGGACATTCCGCAGCCGATCGATTTTTTCGCGGGCTGGGAAGAAGTCCCCGACGAGAACACCGACAACGCCTTCAAGGTGCAGTGGGAGCTGTTCCTCAAGCACGTCGCGGGCGAGGGCAAGTTCCGCTGGGGCCTGCTCGAAGGCGCGAAGGGCGTGCAGCTCGCCGAGCTCGGTTTGAAGAGCTGGAAGCAGAAGAAGTGGCTGAACGTGCCGAGGCTCGAGGCATGAGGGAGATGGATCGCATCCCGCGCGACTTTCGCGAGGTCTGGGACGCGTTCTTCGCCGCGCAGGTGCTGGTGTTCCGCAACCAGAAATTCAGCGCCGCGCAGTTCCTCGAGTTCGCGCGGCAGTTCGGGCGTCCCGAGCCGCACGTCATCGATCAGTTCCACCATCCCGAGCACGCCGACATCCTGATCCTTTCCAACGTGCAGAAGGACGGCAAGCCGACCGGACTCGCCGACGCGGGCACGTACTTCCACACCGATTATTCGTACCTCGACGTGCCGGCTCGTTGCACGATGCTCTACTCGATCCAGGTGCCGAAGGTCGGCGGCGATACGCTGTTCGCGGACCAGTACGCGGCGTACGACGATCTGCCCTCGTCGATGAAGAAGAAGGTCGACGGCCTTATTGCGCTGCACCACTACGGCAACCGCGACGACCAGGACAAGCGCTCGCGGACGGTCGCCTCGGTTCTCAGCGAAGATCAGGAGAAGAAGATGGCCTGGGTGCGCCATCCGGTGGCGAGGAAGCATCCCGTCACCGGGCGCATCGCGCTCTATGCGGTCTCGGGCAGCTCGTTCGGTATCGAGGGAATGCCCGAGGACGAGGCGGTCGATCTGCTCGACGAGCTGAAGCACCACGCGACGCAGGAGAAGTACCGGTACCGTCTCAAATACGGGGTCGGCGACGTGGTTATCTGGGACAATGCCTCGCTGCTGCATTCGGCGACGCTGATCGACCCGAACGATCCGCGCACGCTGTGGCGCATCACCATCAAAGAGGAGAGGAGATCGTCATGAGGGGAACTCTTTTCGCCGCGATCGCGGCGCTGTTTTCGGCCAACGTGAACGCGCAGTTGACCATGCACGGCGCGGTGCAGTTTCCTGATGAGCATGTGTTCACGCGCGCGCTGGTGCGCTTCCAGGAGCTGACCGACAAGTATTCCGGGAAGAAGACCAACTGGGTGCTGCACAAGAACAGCGAGCTCGGCCTGGAAAAGCAGTACTTCGAATACATGGCGCAGGGCAAGGCGGTCGACTACGGCATCGTTTCGCCGGCGCACATGTCCACCTTCTCCAAGGCGGCGCCGTTCATCGACGCGCCGTTCCTGTTCCGCGACCTGAACCACTGGAACAAGGTGCTCGACGCCGACCTGCTCAAGCCGGTCGCCGACGAGATCAACCAGAAGGCCGAGGTGATGCTGATCGGCTACGCCGGCGGCGGCACGCGCAACATCTTCGTCAACAAGCCGGTGCACAACCTCAAGGAGATGAAGGGCCTCAAGGTGCGCGTCCAGGGCGCGCCGATCTGGTCGAAGACCTTCGCCGCCATCGGCATGGCACCGACCGTGATCGCCTATAACGAGATCTACAACGCCATCCAGAACAACGTCATCTCCGCCGGCGAGAACGAAGCCGCGGGCGTGGAGCAGATGAAGTTCTACGAAGTCGCGCCGCAGCTCTCGATGACGCAGCATGCGATCACCATCCGGCCGATCTGCTTCTCGGCCAAGACCTTCAACAAGCTCGACAAGAACATGCAGCAGGCGATCCTCAAGGCCGGCAAGGAAGCCGGCGCCTACGGCCGCAAGCTCGAGTCGAGCGAAGACGAGCAGAAGCTGATCGCGCTGGAGAAGGCCGGCAAGCTGACGCGCGTGAAGTTCACCGACCGCGCGCAGATGAAGAAGCTGGCCGACCCGGTGATGGCCGAGTACGCGAAAGAGATCGGCGCCGACGGCATCTACGCCAAGATCAACGCCATCAAATAGCGTTCGTCTTGATGGTTCGCGGTTTCACGCTGTGGTACGCGCGGCTGCTGTCGTGGCTGCTCGCCTTCTCGGTCGCGGTGCTGATCATCCCGGTCAGCCTGCAGATCTTTTCGCGCTATACGCAGCTGATCCCGGCCTATATCTGGACCGAGGAGATGGCGCGCTTTCTCTTCATCTGGATGGTGATGATCGGCGCGATGATCGGCGTGCGCGAAGGCTCGCATTTCGAAGTCGACGTCTGGCCTGACCTCGGCGCGAAGGCCACCGCCGCGCTGCAGCTTGCGTCGAGCGTCTTCATCCTGCTCTTCGCCTTCGTGTTTCTCTGGGCGGGCTGGGAGTTCACGCGTTTCGCCTGGAACCGCGTCTCCGAGCTTGCCGACCTGCCGCTCTGGATGATTCACGTCGCCTGGCCGGTCACGGGCCTGACCTGGTTCGTCTTCCAGAGCGAGCGCATGTACGACGCGGCGATGGTCCTCGCCGGCCGCGCGCAGCCAAAGGTCGAGGCGAAGCATCTGGAGGCCGCGGAATGAGCGGCGGCCTGCTCTCGCCCGGGACCGCGGCGCTGATCCTGTTCGGCACCTTCTTCCTCCTCCTCGTGCTGCGCGTGCCGGTGGCGTTCGCGCTCGGACTCGCCTGCCTGCCGGCGATGCTCTTCGAGGAGCGGCTCTCCATGCAGAGCCTGGTGCAGGAGACCTTCAACGCCTACAACTCCTTCATCCTGCTCGCGGTGCCGTTCTTCCTGCTGACCGCGAACCTGATGAACATCGGCGGCATCACCGACCGCCTGGTGAAGTTGTCGCGCACCATGGTCGGACACTTTCCGGGCGCGCTGGCGCAGATCAACGTGCTGCTGTCGGTGTTCTTCGCCGGCATCTCCGGCTCCTCCACCGCAGATGCGGCGAGCCAGTCGAAGATCTTCATCGACGCGCAGGTGAAGGAAGGCTACGGCCTGTCTTTCTCCATCGCCATTACCGCGGTGTCGGCGGTGCTTGCGGTGATCATTCCGCCTTCGATCCTGATGATCGTCTGGGGCGGCGTCATCTCGACTTCCATCGGCGCCATGTACCTCGCGGGCATCCTGCCGGGGCTGTTGATCGCCGCGGCGCAGATGGCGACTGTGCATGTCTACTCGAAGATCTACAACTACCCGGTCTATCCGCGCGCCACGCTGAAGGAGTTTTTCGTCTCGGGCTGGGAGTCGCTGCCGGCGCTCTTCACCCCGTTCATCATTGTCGGCGGCATCCTGCTCGGCTGGTTCACCGCCACCGAGTCGGCGGCCATCGCAGTGCTCTACGCGGCGGTGCTCTCCGCCTTCTTCTATCGCGAGCTGGGCTGGGACAAGCTGTACCACTCGCTTCTCGAGACCGGCCGGCTCTCGGCCGTCGCGCTGTTCTGCGTGGGCACGGCATCCGCCTTCGGCTGGCTGCTCGCCTACTACCAGATTCCGAAAGCGCTGCTCGCCAACGTGACGACCTGGGGCATGGGCATCACCGGCGTCGGCTTCTTCATCGCCTTCGTGTTTCTCGTGGTCGGCTGCTTCCTCGACGCCATCCCCGCGATCATCATCGTCGGCACGATCCTGCAGCCCCTCGCGGCGTCGGTCGGCATGCACCCGATCCACTTCGCCATCATCGGCATCGTCTCGCTCGCCTTCGGGCTGGTCACGCCGCCTTACGGCCTGTGCCTGATGATCTCCTGCGCGGTGGCGAAGGTGCCGCTCAAGTTTGCGCTCAAGGATACGGCGATCATGCTGGTACCGATGCTGCTCATGCTGGCGGCGATCATCCTGTTCCCCGAGATTCCGCTCATCCTGCCGAAGCTCATCGCCCCCGAACTTTTGAAGTGAAGCTCGGTTTCTTCACCATGCCCCTGCATCCCGTGGGCAGGGACTGGCGGCAGACGCTCGCCGAAGATCGCGAGGCGATCCTCCTCGCTGAGAAGCTGGGCTTCGAGGAGGCGTTCATCGGCGAGCACCTCACCGACCTCGCCGAGACCATCACCTCGTGCCTGATTTTCATCGCTTCACTGGCCCGCGACACGAAACGCATCAAGCTCGGCAGCGGCACCGTCAACCTGGCGAATCGCCATCCGGCGGCGACCGCGGCCGAGATCGCCATGGTCGACACGATGCTCGAAGGCCGCTTCATTCTCGGCGTCGGTCCAGGAGGCCTGCCCTCCGATGCCGAGATGATGCAAAGCATGGACGAGGACCGTAACGCGCTGTTCGTCGAATCGATGGAGCACATGCTCGCGCTCTGGACGAAGGAGCCGCCGTACCAGCTCGCGGGCCGCAAGTGGCGCCTCACGACCGAGCGCACCTGGACGCCGGACCTCGGCATGGGCGGGATGCTCAAGCCCTTCCAGAAGCCGCACCCGCCGATCGTCGTCACGGCGATCCTGCCGAACTCGAACGGCATCGCCGCGGCCGCGGCGCGCGGCTGGACGCCGATCTCCGCCAACTTCGTCCATCCCTGGGTGGTGAAGACGCATTGGCCGAAGTACGTCGAGGGTTGCGCGAAGTCTGGACGAGAAGCGAAGGGCGAGGATTGGCGCGTGGCGAAGAGCATCTTCATCGCCGACGACGACGCGACGCTGCGCCGCATGACGCGCGATCCCGGCAATCCCTTCGCCTACTATTTCCGCAATCTGCAGCGCAAGGCGCAACGCACCCGCGGCAGCGCCCTCTTCAAGCACGAGCCTTCCGTTGCCGATGAAGCGCTGACCGACGACTATCTGGTCTCGCAGCTGCTGATCGCCGGGACGGTGAGCGAGGTGGTCGACAAGCTGCACGCCTTCCGCGAGCAGGTCGGGCCGTTCGGACGCCTGCTCTATTGCGGCCACGACTGGGCCGACCCGAGGGCCATGCGTCGCTCGATGGAGCTCATGGCCGAGAAGGTCCTTCCCCGGCTATAGAATCGGCGCATGCGCGGCGCGGTCTTTCTCGGCGACCGGAAGGTCGAAATCCGCAACTTTCCCGATCCCACGCCCGGGCCGGGCGAGGTGGTGATCGAGATGAAGGCCTCGGGCCTGTGCGGCTCGGACCTCAAGTTCTACCGCTCGCCGCCCGGCGAAGCACAGAAATCGCTCGGCTTCAGCGCCGATGCCGAGCCCTTCATCGGCGGCCACGAGCCCTGCGGGGTGGTCGCGGCGCGCGGCCCCGGCGTCTCGGAGAAGGAAGCGCCGATCGGCCAGCGCGTGATGGACCACCACTACGCCGGCTGCGGCGTGTGCAAGCACTGCCGCGTCGGCTGGTCGCAGCTCTGCAAGGCGGGCATCACGGTCTATGGCGTGACCGCGCACGGCGGCCACGCGCAATACCTCAAGGTTCCGGCGCGCACGCTCGTGCCGCTGCCCGACGAGTTGTCCTTCGTCGAGGGCGCGGCAGTCTCCTGCGGCACCGGCACGGCCTATGGGGCGCTGCGGCGGATGAACGCCGTCGGCGGGTCGACGCTGGCGGTATTCGGTCAGGGGCCGGTCGGGATCAGCGCGACCCTCCTCGGCGCGAAGATGGGCATGCGCGTGATTGCCGTCGAGAAAAACGCGGAACGCCGCGCGCTGGCGAAGCAGTTCGGCGCCGACGTGGCAATCGATTCAGCCGATTCCCTGAAAGACCTGACGAAAGGAGAGGGCGTCGATCTCGCCCTCGATACCACGGGAATCTCCGAGGCGCGCATCGCCGCGATCCGCTGCGCGAAGACCTGGGGCACGGTGTGCTTCGTCGGTGAGGGCGGCGACGTCACCATCAATGTCAGCCCCGATATGCTGAGGAAGCAGTTGACCCTCATCGGCTCCTGGACCTTCAGCGCGATGGGGCAGGCGGAATGCGCGCGCTTCGTCGTCGACAACGGCATCCAGCTGGAGAAGATCTTCTCCCACCGCTGGAAGCTCGACCAGGCGAGCGAGGCCTACCGCGTGTTCGACACCCAGTCGACCGGCAAGGCTGTAATTACCTTCTAGAGGGCGGCTTCGGACGTCGCGTCGAAGAAGTGCAGCCGTTCAGGATCGACGGCGAAGCGGACGCTTTCGTGCGCCTTCAGCCGCACGCCGGGATCGACGCGAGCGACCATCGGCGCACCACCGGCGCGGAAGTTGAGCAGGATCTCGTTGCCGAGCGGCTCGACTACGTCGACCTTCGTCGCGAAGCCGTGCTCATCCGATCCGTTGGCGATGCGCAAGGCTTCGGGACGGACGCCGAGCGTCAGCCGCTTGCCGCCGTGCGCGCGGATGCGATCCGGAACGTTCAGACGCAGGCCCTCGGTTTCGGCGTGCCGGCCATCGCCTGAGATCGAGACGTCGACGAAGTTCATCGCCGGCGAGCCGATGAAGCCGGCGACGAACTTGTTGGCCGGCTGGCCGTACAGGACGAGCGGTTCGCCCACCTGTTGCACGTAGCCGTCCTTCATTACGACCACGCGCGTGCCGAGCGTCATCGCCTCGACCTGGTCGTGGGTGACGTAGATCGCGGTGGTCTCGAGACGCTCGTGCAGGCGCTTCAGCTCCACGCGCATCTGCACGCGCAGCTTGGCGTCGAGGTTTGAGAGCGGCTCGTCGAACAGGAACACCTGCGGGTGGCGCACGATGGCGCGCCCGACCGCGACGCGCTGGCGCTGGCCGCCGGAAAGCTGGCGCGGCTTGCGCTCGAGGAGAGCTTCGATGCCGAGGATATCGGCGGCGTCCCGCACGCGCTTCAGCACTTCGTCCTTCGGATACTTCCGCATCTGCAGGCCGAAGGCCATGTTGTCGAACACGGTCTTGTGCGGGTAGAGGGCGTAGTTCTGGAACACCATGGCGATGTCGCGGTCCATCGGCGGCAGGTCGTTCACCACCCGCTCGCCGATGCGGATCTCGCCCGAGGTGATCTCCTCCAGCCCGGCGACCATGCGCAGCGTCGTGGTCTTGCCGCAGCCCGAGGGGCCGACGAGCACCATGAATTCCTTGTCGCGGATCTCGAGGTTGACGTCCTTCACCGCGTGAAAGCCGTTCTCGTACTTCTTGTTCAGGTCGCGGATGGTGACGATCGCCATTTCAGCCTTGCTCTTTAACCTTTTACCGAGCCTGTCAGCCCCGTCACGTAGTACTCGACGAAGAACGAATAGACGATCGCGACCGGCACCGAGCCGAGCAGAGCGCCCATCATCAGCTGGCCCCAGAAGAAGATGTCGCCGCGGATCAGCTCCGAGACCACGCCCACCGGCACGGTCTTCTGGTCGGCGGAAGACATGAAGATGAGCGCGTAGATGAATTCGTTCCACGACAGCGTGAAGGCGAAGATGCCGGCGGAAAGGATGCCGGGGATCGCCACCGGGAAGATGATGCGCACCATCGCGCCGAAGCGCGTCGCGCCGTCGATGCGCGCGCATTCCTCGAGCTCCTTGGGGATGGTCTTGAAGTAGCCCATCAGCAGCCAGGTGCAGAACGGAATGAGGAAGGTCGGGTAGGTGAGCATCAGCGCCCAGGGCGTGTTGCCGAGCTGCAGGTCGCGCACGATGTCGGCGAGCGGGATGAAGAGCAGCGTCTGCGGCACGAGGTAGGTGATGAAGATCGCGGTGCCGAGGAACTCCGAGCCGCGGAACTTCAGGCGCGCCAGCGCGTAGCCGGCGAACATGCCGCAGACGAGCGAGATACCGGTCGCGACCAGCGCGATCGCCATCGTGTTCCACAGCCAGGTCGGGAACGCGGTGGTCTTCATCAGGCCGACGAAGTGCTCGAGCGTCGGGTGCAGCGTCCAGAGCGGCGCCGCGTTGGGCTGGCGCCAGGTGGCGTAGAGCTCGTTATCGGGGCGGAAGGCGGTGATCGCCATCCAGTAGAACGGGAACAGCGTGAAGACGATGAACACCGCCATCGGCAGGTAGAAGAACACCCACTTCTTCCATTTCCGCTCGATGAGCATCAGGCGCGCATCTCAGCCATTTTCCATCCGCTTCAGGTAGCGCAGCTGCACCCACACCACGGCGAAGAGCACCGGGAACATGAAGAGCGACAGCGCAGCGCCCTCGCCGAGGAGCCCGGAGCCGACGCCGATCTGGTAGGCGTAGGTGGCGATGAGGTGCGTGGAGTTCGCCGGTCCGCCGCCGGTCAGCACGTAGATCAGCTGGAAGTCGGAGAAGGTCTGGATCACCGAGAACACCACCACCACCAGCGTCACCGGCAGGAGCAGCGGCCAGGTCACGTTCCAGAAGCGGTGCCACGCGTTCGCGCCGTCGAGCGCCGCCGCCTCGTGCAGGTCGGGGCTGATGGTCTGCAGGCCGGCGAGCAGCGTGATGGCGAAGAACGGCATGCCGCGCCAGGTGTTGACCAGCACCGCGCACCACATCGCCCAGTCGCCGCTGGAGAGGAACGGGAGGCGATCGGTGATGATGCCGCCGTGGTAGAGCGCCCAGTTCATCACGCTGAAGGTCGGGTCGAACATCCAGCGCCAGGCGAAGGCGGAGAGCACCGTCGGAATGATGAACGGCAGCAGCATCGAAGCGCGCACGATGCGCTTGAAGCGGAAGCTCCGGTTGAGCAGCAGCGCGAGCCACATGCCGAGCGCGAGCTTGAAGATCGTCGCCCAGAACGTGTAGAAGACCGTGTTCTTGAACGCCTGCTGGAAGATGAGGTCGTTCAGCGCCTTCGTGAAGTTGTCGAGGCCGACGAAATGGCCGGGGTCGCCCACCCGGATCGAAGTGAGCGAGTACCAGAGCGCCATGACGAACGGGTAGGCGATGAAAATCACCAGGATCGCCACCCCGGGCGCAAGCAACGCGGCCGCCAGAGCCTTCTCGCTCTCCAGCAGCCGCGTCAGCCGCGAGACGCGGACTTGCTCGGCTCTCAGGTGTAGATCTTGCCGAGCTCGCCCGCGGCCCACTTCACCGATTCCTCGGGCGTCATCTTGCCGCTGCAGGCCTGCGCGTACATCACCGTGACGATGAACTTGTTCCAGGCCTCCGCGGCCTTGCCGTTCGGCTCACCGGCGTGGCCCATCAGGCGCGACTGCCCGGCCGCAGCGGTTTTGAACGGCGCCATGACTGGGTAGTCCTTCCACATCGGGTGCTTCTCCCAGACTTTCGTGGTGCCGACGGCGTAGCCCTTCTGCACCACGATCCACTTCTCCAGGTTCTCCGGCTTGTGCGCCCAGCGCAGGAACTCGATCGCGCCCTTCTGGTTCTTCGAGTACTTCATCACCATGTGGTTATGCGCGGTGTGGTAGTTGTGCACGCCGTTGGGGCCGGCGGGCAGCGGCGAGTGCAGGATGTCGGTATGCAGCGGCTCGCCCTTCTCGGTCTTGAACTTGTCAGGGGCGTTCAGCGCCGCGACGTAGATCGAGGCGCCGTTCACCGTGGCGCTGATGTCGCCGGAGAGGAACGAGCGGTTGTTGTTCGAGTCGTCCCAGGCGAGGCCGCCTTCGTCGCACGCGTCCTTCCAGAACTGCACCATGAACTTCACCGACTGGAGGGTGGCCTTCGAGTTGAGCACCACCTTGCCCTTGCCGTCGACTTCCTGGCCGCCGAACGACCACAGCAGCGGATAGGTGAAGGTCGGCGCGTCGCCGAAGGTGTTGCCGAGCGTCTGTCCGATCGGGTGCTTGTTCGCCTTCAGCTTCTTTCCGGTGGCGAGGTACTCCTGCCAGGTCTTCGGGAAGCTCTTGGCGCCGACCTCGTCGAACCAGGACTTGCGGTAGGCGACGAGCGAGGGCACGAGCGACCAGGGCATCGATACCCATTTGCCGCCGACCTTGTTCAGCCGCACCGCGGGGGCGTAGATGCCGCCCTGCGCCTTGCCGACTTCATCGGCCAGCGCGCTGACGTCCACGCCCGCCGAGGCGTAGAGGTGCGGATAGTTGTTGAGCAGCAGGATGATGTCCGGGCCGCTTCCCGACTGGATCGCCGCAGTGGCCCGCGCCGGCAGGTCGTTGGCGTTGATGGTCTCGACGTTGAGCTTGATGCCCAGCGCCTTCTGCACTTCGGGGGCGAACACCTCGCGCAGCACCTTGTCCGCTGCCGGAACGAAATCGTTCCAGCGCAGGATGTGCACCGTGTTGGCTTGCGCGAATACCGGGGCCTGGCGCGAGACCAGGATTCCCGCGATTCCGGCTTTCAGCAGATCACGTCTTTTCATTTTTCCTCCTCCAAGAGGGTTTGCGGTACCACTGTACTACTTTCTCCTAGTATCCGAGCGCCCTCGGCAGCCAGAGCGAGATCGCCGGCACGTAGGTGATGATGAGCAGGGCGACGCACATGGCGCCGTAGAACGGCCATAGCTCGCGCGAGACCTCCTCCATGGTCACCTTGCCGATGGCGCAGCCGACGAACAGCGTCGGCCCCACCGGCGGCGTGATCAGGCCGATGCCGAGGTTGAGCAGCATGATCATGCCGAAGTGCACCGGGTCGACGCCCAGCGCTTTCACCACCGGCAGCATGATCGGCGTGCAGATCAGGATCATCGGCGCCATGTCCATGAAGGTGCCGAGCAGCAGCAGAAGAACGTTGATCAGCAGCAGCATGAGGTACTTGTTGTCCGTCATGTGCAGGAACAGCTGCGTCGCCTTCGCCGGCAACTGCATGATCGCCATCAGGTAGCCGAAGCCGGCGGCGAAGCCGATCACCATCATGACCATCGCCACCGTTTTCGTCACGCGATGCACCAACTTGGGCAAATCCCGCAACTTGTATTCTTTGTAGATGAAGATGGTGCAGAACAGCGCGTACACGCAGGCCACCGCGCCCGACTCGATGGCGGTGAAGGCGCCGGACAGGATGCCGCCCAGGATGATGACGATCGTGATCAGGCCCCAGACCGCGTCGAGCGCGATCTTGAGCGCTTCGCGCAGCGGCACGACTCGCTCGGTGGGGAAATTCTGGGTACGCGCTTTCCACAGAATCAGCCCGACCAGGCAGATGCCGAACAGCAGGCCGGGGAATACGCCCGCCATGAACAAGGCCGCGATGGACACGGTGCCGCCCGTGGCGATCGAGTAGATGACCGAGTTATGCGACGGTGGCACCAGGATCGCCTGCACCGAGCCGCAGATCGTCACGTTGGTGGCGAACACTTTCGAGTAGCCGTTCTTCACCATCTGCGGAATCATCACCGACCCGACCGAGGCGGTATCCGCGACCGACGATCCGGACAGGCAGCCGAACAGCGTCGAGGCGAGCACGTTGACCAGCGCCAGGCCGCCGCGCATGAAGCCGACGAACACCTTCGCCAGGTCCACCAGGCGGCGCGCCACGCCGCCCTCCGACATGATCGCCCCCGCCAGCACGAAGAACGGGATGGTGAGTAGCGCGAAGTCGTCCATGCCGTCGGAGATCTTCAGCATGATCGCTTCGAGCGGAATGTCGATCCACAGCGCGGTGATCAGCGTGGCGAGGCCCATCGCGTAAGCGACGGGGATGCCGAGGAACATCAGCACCAGGAACGAGAACAGGAGAATCAACGCATCCATTGGAGGGCGACTTTCTCCTTTACTCCGTCTGGGGCTGGTCGCGGAAGGTGAACGAGGTCTCGGGCGGCTGCCCGAGCCACAGGCGCTCGATGCAGAAGAGCAGCGTGATCACGCCGGCAATCGGGATCGGCAGGTAGGTCGCGCCCACCGACACGGACGGGAACTCGGCGATGGTGTTCTGCCATACGGCCTGGCAGAGCAGCACGCCCCACTTCACCATGAACAGGCCGATGATTCCCATGCCGATGTCGCCGATGCGCTCAAGGCGCTTGCGGTTCACGTCGTTCACCATGTTAAGCAGCGTGCCGACGGTGATGTGCGCGTTGGCGCGGTACGCCGCCGCGCCGCCGACGAAGGAGAACAGGATCATCATCAGGATGCCGGCGGGCTCGGGCCAGGCGGAGGCCGAGTTCATCACGTAGCGCATGAACACGCCGTACGGAATGATGGTGGTGATCACCACCATCGCCACCGCAGCGAGCGAGATGCAGACGATGTAGAGCCACTCCATCGCCGTCCGGTACGCGTTTTTCATATGAAAAGGGCCGCCTCTTCTTAGCAGGCGGCCCCTCCGGTTCCGGCGTCGGTTACTTGGTGTCCAGGATGCGCTTCTGCAGGGCGGCGTACTTGGCGCCGTACTTGTCGCGGATCGGCTGGGTCGCCTTGAAGAACGCCGCCTTGTCCGCGGTCACGAACTGCACGCCGGCGGCCTTCAGCTTCGCCTCGGCCTCTCCCACGTACTTGTTCCACAACTCGCGCTGCTCCATCTGCACCTCGCGCGAATGCTTCTTCACCAGCGCCTGGTCCTGCGGCGAGAGCTTGTCCCAGGTGACCTTGGAGAAGACGAACATCTCCGGGATGATCAGGTGCCCGGTCAGGCTGTAAACCTTGACCACCTGGTAGTGGTTGGCGGTCAGCATCGACGGCGGATTGTTCTCCGCGCCGTCCACGACATGGGTCTGCAGCGCCGAGTAGAGCTCGTTGTAGCCGAGCGGCACGCCGTTGCCGCCCATCGCGTTCATCGTCTCGACGAACAGCGGGTTGCCCATCGTGCGCATCTTCAGCCCCTTCAGATCGGCGGGCTTGGTGATCGGCTTGTTGGCGTAGACGTTGCGCGTGCCGGCGTCCATCCAGCCGAGGCCGATGAGGCGCGCCGGCGAGGCGGTCACCTTGGCGAGCAGTTCCTCGCCGATCGGGCCGTCGATCACCTTACGCATGTGGGCCTCGTCGCGGAAGATGAACGGCATGTTGAACACGTTCAAGTCATCCACCACCGGTCCCAGCGTGCCGACCGAGACGCGCGCGATCTGCAGCGCGCCGACCTGCGCCTGCTCGATCATCTCCTTCTCGCCGCCGAGCTGCATCGACGGGTACATCTGGATCGAGATGCGGCCGTTGGTGTCCTTCTCGAGCTTCTTGCCCATGTTCTCGATCGCGACCACATTCGGGTAGCCGAGCGGGTGCACGTCGGAGGCCTTCCAGACCTGTTTCTGGGCGGTGGCGAACGGCGAAACGGCAATCAGGCCAGCGGCGAGCGCCGTGCCGAGAAATACGCGTGACATCAAATCCTCCTCTGGATAAGATTCCTCAGTCATCATACAACTATGCCTCCGCCTGTAGTCAAGATCCGTCCGCTGTCCCCGGAGCGCAAGCTGTCGCGCGGGCTGTTCGAGCAGCTCGCCGAGCAGATCAAGAGCGGCCGCCTGGCGGCCGGGGCGCGCCTGCCCACCGAGGAAGGGCTTTCGCGCGCCGCGCGCGTGCGCCGCACCGTGGTGCGCGAGGCGGTCGCGGCGGAGCGCCGACGGCCGGGGCGTGACCCGGCAGGGGGTGGGCGCGTTCGTTTCGGCTGCACCGCAGCAGGCGCCGTTTCGCATCGATCCGGAGGGAATGCGCTCGATCCAGGACGTGCTGCACGTCATGGAGCTGCGACTCGGCGTCGAGATCGAGTCGGCGGGCCTCGCCGCCGAGCGGGCAACCCGCGTGCAACTGCGCGCCATCACGACCGCCCTCGAAGCGATGGACCGCGCGGCGGCGCAAGGCAAGGACGCGATCGACCAGGACCTCGAGCTGCACCGCGCGATCGCCGCAGCGACCGGCAACGGCCAGTTTCCCCGGTTCCTCCAGTTCATCGGCCGCCACCTGATCCCGAGGCGCATCGTCAGCGGCATGCCGCAGAGCATGGGCGGCCGCGAGGCCTACCTCA
>LSTF01000057.1 GCA_001644455.1 Betaproteobacteria bacterium SCGC AG-212-J23 | reverse complement strand
CGTGCCGACCGGCATCGCCATCCATGTCGGCGATCCGGGATACGCCGCGGTGATCCTGCCGCGCTCGGGTCTCGGCGCGAAGAACGGTATCGTCCTCGGCAACCTGGTCGGCCTCATCGACTCCGACTACCAGGGACCGCTCATGGTCTCGCTGTGGAATCGCGGCAAGGCCGCGTTCACCGTGCAGGCGATGGACCGCGTCGCGCAGCTCATCGTCGTGCCGGTCCTGCAGGTGGAGTTCGAGGTGGTCGAGGATTTCGCCGCCAGCGCGCGCGGCGCCGGCGGGTTCGGCTCGACAGGAAAAGGCTAGCTAGCTCAACGAGTCGGCCCAGATGGTCCGGGCCCAGTTCCAGGCGTAGTTTCCTTCCGCCTCGCTGCGCGCCGCGGAGACCCCGCCCCCGGGAAGCGCCAACAGCGTCCCCTTGCCGGCGTCCCAGCGATGCACCGAAGAGACGCGGATCGCTTCCTTCTCCGAGACGAAGCTGTAGCAGGTGTTGATGATCTGCAGCGGCTGCGGCTCGCGCCCGTTCAGCAGGTCGACGATCGCCGCAGCGGCGATCTTCGCGTGGTTGTTGGCCATGCTGCCGGACTTGGGCATCGCCGGCGCCGACAGGGTCGCGTCGCCGAGCACGTGCACGCCTTTCACCGCCTTCGATTCCATGGTGCGCCAGTCGACGTCGCACCAGCGGTTGTTGCTGGTGATGAGTCCCGCCTTCTGAGCGATGTCGCCGGCGCGGTGCGGCGGCACCACGTTCAGCACGTCGCCCTTGACCTCGTCGAGCTCGAGCTTGACGCTCATGGCGCTGCCATCGATTGCAACGGCCCGCGAGTTGCCGTGGTACTCGAGGATCCCGGAGTAGAGATCCTTCCATGCCGCCTTGAACAAGCCCGCTTTCGAGGTGACGTCGGGGTTGGCGTCGAGCACCAGCACCTTCGACCGGGGCTTCGCCTGCTTGAAGTAGGCGGCGACCAGGCTGGCGCGCTCGTACGGCCCCGGCGGGCAGCGGTAGGGCGAGAGCGGGATGGACAGCACGTAGACGCCGCCATCGCGCATCGCCTCGAGCTGGCGCCGCAGCGCGACCGTCTGCGGCCCGGCCTTCCAGGCATGCAGCACCTTGCCGGACTGCATCGCGGCCTCGTAGCCTTGCACGTCGCCGAAGGTGAAGTCGATGCCGGGCGAGACGACCAGGCGCTCGTAGCCGATCTCGCCGCCGCTCGCCAGGCGCACACTCTTTTTCGCCGCGTCGATCGCCACTGCTTCGTCGCGCACCACCTGCACGCCGTACTTCGTCAATCCGGTGCGGTCGCGGGTGATGTCCTTCATGCTCGTGAAGCCGCCGAGCACCAGGTTGGAGATCGGGCAGGAGACGAACTCGGCATCGCGCTCGACCAGCACCACGTCGATCGACGAGTCCCACATGCGGATGTGCTTCGCGGCGGTCGCGCCGCCGAAGCCGCCACCGATCACGACCACGCGCGCCTTGGACGGGGCCGCCCCGGTCGTCGCACAGCCGGCGAGGGATGCGGCGCCGGTAACCTTCAGGAAGTCGCGTCTTTTCATGGGCTACCTCTTCTGCGCGGCGAAATACGCTGCCAGCGCATCGATCTGCTCGTCGGTGTAGCCCTTGGCGATCTGGTGCATCACGGTCGCGGGGCGCTGGCCGTCGCGGAAAGCGCGCATCTGCGAGGCGATGTGCTCGCGCGGCATGGCCGCGAGGGGCGGCAGCACCTTGCCGTCGCCCCGTCCGTCGGTACCGTGGCAGATTGCGCAGGCGGACGCGAGCTGCTGCGCGCGGTCCTGGGCGTGCGCCTGCAGTGCGATGCACGCCGCGCCCGCAAGAAGGATTCGAAGCATGGGACCTCCCTAACTACGCGACCGGCGCGGGCTCTTCCTCGAAAGCGAGCTTCAGCTTCTCGTCCGGGCCGATGTCGATCGTCACCTTGCCGCCGTGCTGCAGGCGGCCGAACAGCAGCTCGTCGGCGAGCGCCCGGCGGATGGTGTCCTGGATGAGGCGCGCCATGGGGCGGGCGCCCATCAGCGGGTCGAAGCCCTTCTTCGCCAGGTGCTGCTTCAGCGCGTCGGTGAACTGCGCCTCGACTTTCTTCTCCTGCAGCTGCTCGTCGAGCTGCATCAGGAATTTCTCCACCACGCGCATGATGATGTCGTGGTCGAGCGAGCGGAAGGAGATGACCGCGTCCAGCCGGTTGCGGAACTCCGGCGTGAACATGCGCTTGATCGCCTCCATCTCGTCCCCGGCCTGCTTCGCCAGCGTGAAGCCCATGCTGTTCTTGGCGAGCGATTCGGCCCCGGCGTTGGTGGTCATGACGATGCAGACGTTGCGGAAGTCGGCCTTGCGGCCGTTGTTGTCGGTGAGCGTGCCGTGATCCATCACCTGCAGCAGGATGTTGAAGATGTCCGGGTGCGCCTTCTCGATCTCGTCGAGGAGCAGCACCGAGTAGGGTTTCTTGGTGATCTGCTCGGTGAGCAGGCCGCCCTGCTCGAAGCCGACGTATCCCGGCGGCGCGCCGATCAGGCGCGACACCGCGTGCCGTTCCATGTACTCCGACATGTCGAAGCGGATCAGCTCGATGCCCATGCAGTAGGCGAGCTGGCGCGCCACCTCGGTCTTGCCGACGCCGGTGGGACCGCTGAACAGGAAGTTGCCGATCGGCTTCTGCGGGTTGCCGAGGCCGGAGCGTGCCATCTTGATCGCCGCGGAGAGCGCGTCGATCGCCTGGTCCTGGCCGAACACCACCGCCTTCAAATCCCGGTCCAGATTCGCCAGCGCACTGCGGTCGTCCGTGGACACGCTTCTCGGCGGGATGCGGGCGATCTTGGCGATGATTTCCTCGATCTCGCCCTTGCCGATGATCTTCTTCTGCTTCGCCTTGGGGGCGATGCGCTGCGCCGCGCCGGCTTCGTCGATCACGTCGATCGCCTTGTCGGGCAGGTGGCGGTCGTTGATATAGCGCGCCGAGAGCTCCGCGGCCGTGGTCAGCGCGTTGGCGGTGTACTTGACGCTGTGGTGCGCCTCGAAGCGCGTCTTCAGGCCCTTCAGGATCTCGACGGTCTCGTCGACCGAGGGCTCGACCACGTCGATCTTCTGGAAGCGCCGCGACAGCGCGTGATCCTTCTCGAACACGCCGCGGTATTCGTTGTAGGTGGTGGCGCCGATGCACTTCAGCTGGCCGGTGGAGAGCACCGGCTTCAGCAGGTTGGAGGCGTCGAGCGTGCCGCCCGAAGCCGCGCCCGCGCCGATGACGGTGTGGATCTCGTCGATGAACAGGATCGCGTTCGGGTTGTCGACCAGCTGCTTCAGCACCGCCTTCAGGCGCTGCTCGAAGTCGCCGCGGTACTTGGTGCCGGCGAGCAGGGCGCCCATGTCGAGCGCGTAGACCGTGCACTTGGCGAGCAGGTCGGGGACGTTGCCCTCGACGATGCGCCGCGCCAGGCCCTCGGCGATCGCGGTCTTGCCGACGCCGGCTTCGCCGACCAGCAGCGGGTTGTTCTTGCGGCGGCGGCAGAGCGTCTGCACCACGCGCTCGAGCTCCTTGTCGCGGCCGATCAGGGGATCGATCTTGCCGGCGAGCGCAAGCGCGTTCAGGTTCTGGGTGTAGTTGTCGAGCGGGCTGTTGGAAGTCTCGGCCTGGCCTTCCTGCTCGGCGTCCTGGTCGGCGCCCTTGCCCTGCGCCGACTGCGGCGTCTTGGTGATGCCGTGCGAGATGTAGTTGACCACGTCGAGCCGCGCGATGCCCTGCTGTTGCAGGAAGTACACCGCGTGCGAGTCCTTCTCGCCGAAGATCGCCACCAGCACGTTGGCGCCGGTGACTTCCTTCTTGCCCGACGACTGCACGTGCAGGATGGCGCGCTGGATGACGCGCTGGAAGCCGAGCGTCGGCTGGGTGTCGACTTCGCGGTCGGCGGCGATGCGCGGCGTCTGCTCGGCGATGTGCTGAGTCAGGTTCTTGCGCAGCTCGTCCATGTTCGCGCCGCAGGCGCGCAGCACTTCCGCGGCCGTCGGGTTGTCCAGCAGGGCGAGGAGCAGATGCTCGACCGTGATGAACTCGTGGCGCTTCTGCCGCGCCTCGACGAACGCCATGTGCAAGCTGACTTCGAGCTCCTGCGCGATCATGCCTCGTTGCCTTTCACTTTCACACTTTCATCCTACTACGTTGGCTCCATCACACATTGCAGCGGATGCTGATGCTTACGGGAGTATGCCGCGACTTGCTGCACCTTGGTAGCGGCGACGTCGTGCGGATAGATCCCGCAGACCCCGATCCCCTCCCTGTGGACTTTGAGCATGACCTGAGTGGCCCGCTCGCGCGTCATGCTGAAGAACTTTTGCAGGACGATGACGACGAATTCCATCGGCGTGTAGTCGTCATTCAACAGCATGACCTTGAACATCGGCGGAGGCTTCAGCTTGCTGCGCTGCGCCTCCAATAGGGTGTCGTCCTTGTGCTGCGCCATGCCCCCGAAGAATCGGACAAGCTCCAATAAAGCCTGTTCCCATCCTATTCTTTTGGGGGTGGGGGTGCAATGCGACGAAGGGCGCACGACCTGCCCTAAAACCTTGGCTGATCACGACCTTGCACGCGCGCAACAGCGAGACCCCACACTCTTGACAGGGGCTCCCGGGGGCGCGTAAAAGGGCGCCTGTGTTGGGATTCAGGCTGTCTGTTTGCCGTACCGGCGACGGGGTCGTGGAGTTCCAGGCATGGCTCGGGTTAGTCGCCCGGTAGCTAGATCAACAAACCAAGAAACAGGGAGAGAGCATGGCAACAGGCACCGTCAAGTGGTTCAACGACGCGAAAGGCTATGGCTTCATCACGCCGGATGACGGCAGCGAAGACCTTTTCGCACATTTTTCCGCCATCAACATGTCGGGCTTCAAGACCCTGAAAGAGGGCCAGAAGGTGAGCTTCGACGTGGTGCAGGGCCCGAAGGGCAAGCAGGCTTCGAACATCCAGAAGGTCTAGGCCCGCCCTCGAGAATTCTTGAAAGGCCGCCTGCGGGCGGCCTTTTTCATTACTGGAAGTGGATGTGCAGCCGCAGGCCGAAGGTATCGACCGTCGACTTGGGCTGGAAGACGATGAACCGCGTGCCGCCCGCGCTGGTGTTCACCGCCGGAGACTCGTCGAAGCGATAGCTGTCGTAGTAGCCCGTCAGCGACCAGTTCTCGGCGAAGCGGTAGCCGACCTCGGCGTAGAGGCTGGGCGCGCGGCCGGGATGCAGCTTCGGGTTGGAATCGAAGCCGATGTCGGTCAGGTGCGCGTCTTCGGAGATGTAAACCGGGTACTTCACGCCGCCGCCGGCGAAGAATCCGCCGCTGCGGCGCGTGCGATTGCCGAGCTCGACACCGAGGCGCGCGAAGGTGACGTACCACTCCTCCTTCTGGATGTCGGTGAGCTGGCGGTTCCAGTAGTCGAAGCCCAGGCCGCCGACGAGCGCCGCGCCGCCGCCCTGCGAGCGGTAGATCGCCTGCACCTCGGTGACGAAGCCGGTGTACTCGGTCGTGCCCTTGACCGGGTTATTGGGTGGAAAGAGCTCCGCGCCGTTGTACTCCACCGAGCCGCCGTAGAGCTCGCCGCGCCAGGCGGCGAGCCAGCCGCTCTCGCGGTCCTGCGTCCAGCCGAGGCCGATGCCGAAGCGCGGGCCGGTCTCGGTGACGCCGGGCCGGGTATCTTCGGCCCAGCGAAAGCGCTCGACCTTCGCGTTCGCTTCCCACTCTGCGCGCGCGGCACCGCTCGCAAGCACGAACGACGCCAGGAGCGCGAGCGCGAACTGCCGCGCCACGCTACATCCGTTCGATCATCGCTTGACCGAAGCCGGAGCACGACACCTGCCTGGCTCCCTGCATCTGCCGCGCGAAATCGTAGGTCACCACCTTGTCGATGATCGCCTTTTCCATGGAAGCGATGATGACGTCGGCAGCCTCCGTCCAGCCCATGTGCCGCAGCATCATCTCCGCCGAAAGGATCTCCGAGCCGGGATTCACGTAGTCCTTGCCCGCGTACTTCGGCGCAGTGCCGTGCGTCGCCTCGAACATCGCCACCGTGTCGCTCATGTTGGCGCCGGGGGCGATGCCGATGCCGCCGACCTCCGCGGCCAGGCCGTCGGAGATGTAGTCGCCGTTGAGGTTGGTGGTGGCGAGCACGTCGTACTCCGCCGGGCGCAGCAGCACCTGCTGCAGCATCGCGTCGGTGATCACGTCCTTGACGACAATGTCGGGCCCGCCCTTGGGGTTCTTGAAGCTGTGCCAGGGCCCGCCGTCGACCGGCTTCGCGCCGAATTCCTTCACCGCCAGCTTGTAGCCCCAGTCGCGGAAACCGCCTTCAGTGAACTTCTGGATGTTGCCCTTGTGCACCAGGGTGACGTTCCTGCGCTGGTTGTCGATGGCGTACTGATAGGCCTTGCGGATCAGCCGCTCGGAACCCTCGATCGAGATCGGCTTGATGCCGATCGCCGAGCTGTTCGGGAAGCGGATCTTCGTGACCTTCATTTCCTTCATCAGGAAGTCGATCACCTTCTTCGCTTCCGGCGAGTTGGCGGGCCACTCGATGCCGGCGTAGATGTCCTCCGAGTTCTCGCGGAAGATCACCATGTCGACGTCTTCGGGCTTCTTCAGCGGCGAGGGCACGCCCTTGAACCAGCGCACCGGGCGCAGGCAGACGTACAGGTCGAGCTCCTGACGCAGCGCGACGTTGATCGAGCGGATGCCGCCGCCGACCGGCGTGGTCAGCGGCCCCTTGATGGAGACGACGTACTCCTTCGCCGCCTGCAGCGTCTCCTCGGGCAGCCAGACGTTCTCGCCGTAGATCTTGCAGGACTTCTCGCCGGCGAACATTTCCATCCAGACGATCTTCTTCTTGCCGCCGTAGGCCTTCTTCGCCGCGGCGTCGACGACCTTGAGCATCACCGGCGTGATGTCGAGGCCGGTTCCGTCGCCCTCGATGTAGGGAATGACCGGGTTGTCGGGAACCGAAAGCGAGAAATCCTTGTTGACCTTGATTTTCTCGCCGCTGCCGGGAACCTTGATGTGTTGGTAGGCCATGACGCCGAATTAGATGCTCAGCCCGCGAGGGCGTCTATCGTGGCATTGAAGGTGCGGCTGGGACGCATCACCGCGCTGGCCTTGGTCGGACTCGACGCATAGTAGCCGCCGATGTCGACCGGCTTGCCCTGGACGCTGTTCAGCTCTTCGATGATCCTTGTTTCGTTCTCGCCCAGGGTCCTGGCGAGCGGCGCGAAATGGCCCTTCAGCTCCGTGTCCTCGGTTTGCGCGGCGAGCGCCTGCGCCCAGTACAGGGCGAGGTAGAAGTGGCTGCCGCGGTTGTCGAGCTGTCCCGCCTTGGCCGAGGGCGACTTGTTGTTGTCGAGGAGCTTGCCGGTCGCCTCGTCGAGCGTCTTGGCGAGGACCATGGCCTTCTTGTTGTGGTGCTTGAAGCCGACGTCCTCCAGCGACACCGCGATGGCCATGTATTCGCCGAGCGAGTCCCATCGCAGGTGGTTTTCCTCCACCAGCTGCTGCACGTGCTTGGGCGCCGAGCCGCCGGCGCCGGTCTCGAACATGGCGCCGCCGGCCATCAGGGGCACGATCGACAGCATTTTCGCGCTGGTGCCGAGCTCCATGATCGGAAAGAGGTCGGTCAGGTAGTCGCGCAGGATATTGCCGGTCACCGAAATGGTGTCCTTGCCGCGGATCACGCGCTCGAGGGAGAAGCGCATCGCGCGCACCTGCGACATGATCTGGATGTCCAGCCCGGCCGTGTCGTGGTCCTTGAGGTAGCGCCGCACCTTCTTGATGATCTCGTTCTCGTGCGGCCGGTACTCGTCCAGCCAGAACACCGCCGGGGTGTTGGATTGGCGCGCGCGCGTGACCGCGAGCTTGACCCAGTCGCGGATCGCGGCGTCCTTGGTCTGGCACATGCGCCAGATGTCGCCGGCTTCGACGTTCTGTTCCATCAGCACGTGGCCGTCGTGGTTGTCGACGATGCGCGCCACGCCGTCCTCGGGAATCTCGAAGGTCTTGTCATGCGAGCCGTATTCCTCGGCCTGCTGGGCCATCAACCCCACGTTGGGCACGGTGCCCATGGTTCTGGGGTCGAACGCGCCGTTGGTCTTGCAGAAGTTGATGACCTCCTGGTAGATGCGGGCGAAGGTCGACTCGGGTAGCACCGCCTTGGTCTCGTACATCTTGCCGTCCGGCCCCCACATCGTGCCGCCGGCGCGGATCATCGCCGGCATCGAGGCGTCGACGATCACGTCGTTCGGGTTGTGGAGGTTGCTGATGCCCTTGGCCGAGTCGACCATCGACAGCCGCGGCCGCTTCGCTTCGCAGGCCTTGATGCCGGCCTCGATCTCGGCGCGCTTTGCCGCCGGCAGGGA
The DNA here is from genome assembly GCA_001644455.1 of Betaproteobacteria bacterium SCGC AG-212-J23. Classification (GTDB taxonomy): domain Bacteria; phylum Pseudomonadota; class Gammaproteobacteria; order Burkholderiales; family SG8-39; genus SCGC-AG-212-J23. Next base: position 8,238 of record LSTF01000057.1, on the reverse strand, counting down.
CTTGATCTTCTCCAGCACGTTGGCGAAGCCGTTGTTGACGTTCACGCCCAGCTCGGCGAACAGCTTGCCGTGCTCGTCGAACAGGTCCTTGTAGAACACCCGCACCGCGTGGCCGAAGACGATGGGATGGGAGATCTTCATCATCGTCGCCTTGACGTGCAGCGAGAACAGCAGGTCGTGCTTCTTGGCGTGCTCGATCTCCTTCTCGAAGAACGCGCACAGCGCCTTCTTGCTCATGTACATGCTGTCGATCACCTCGCCCTCGAGCAGGGGCACCGAAGGCCGCAGCACAAGCGTCTTGCCGCTCCGGGTGACGAGGTCCATGCGCGCGTCGCAGGCGTGCGACAGCGCGATCGATTTTTCGCCGTGGTAGAAGTCGCCGCTGCGCATGTGCGAGACGTGGGTGCGCGAGGCGGGATCCCATTGCGCCATCGAATGCGGGTTCTTGCGCGCATAGTTCTTCACCGAGGGCGGCGCGCGCCGGTCGGAGTTGCCCTCGCGCAGCACCGGGTTGACCGCGCTGCCCAGCACCTTGGAATACTTCACGCGGATGGCTTTCTCCGCGTCGCTCTTCGGATTCTCCGGATAGTCCGGGATCTTGTAGCCCTTGGACTGCAGCTCCTTGATCGCCGCGGTCAGCTGGCCGACCGGGGCGCTGATGTTGGGCAGCTTGATGATGTTGGCCTCCGGCTTCAGCGTGAGCTTGCCGAGCTCGGCCAGGTTGTCCGGAATGCGCTCGTGCGGCGTCAGGCATTCGGGGAACTGCCCGAGGATGCGGGCGGCCACCGAAATGTCGCTTTCTTCGATCTCGATCCCGGCGGGCCGGGTGAAGGCGCGCAGGATGGGCAGCAGCGAGTAGGTCGCGAGGCGCGGCGCCTCGTCGGTCAGGGTGTAGATGATCTTGGGTTTTGCGTTGGACACGGAAGCCTGTGGTGATCGGGAAGGTTGCGAGGAAAGGCCGACATTCTAATAAAGCTTCACGTCGAACGCGCGTTCCACGAGCCACAAAGCAGCGGTGAGCGCGATGGCCGCCGAACCGCCGATGAACACCACCCGGCGGTACGCCCACGTGCCGCGCAGAACGTAGGCGAAGGGCAGGAACACCGAAATGATCGCCAGCTGGCCCAGCTCGACGCCGACATTGAAGCCCACCAGCGCGAGCAGCAGGGCGTCGCGCGGCAATCCGAGGTCGGCGAGCACGCTGGCGAAGCCGAAGCCGTGGATCAGGCCGAAGCCGAACGCCACCGCCCAGCGCCGGCCGTGAACCAGCGGCCAGATGTTGTTCAGCGCCGCGAGCACCACCGAGAGCGCGATGGTCGATTCCACGAGGCGTGAGGGCAGCGTGATCACCGACAGCGCCGCGAGCGATAGCGTGATCGAGTGCGCCACCGTGAACGAGGTCGCGACCTTGAGCACGTCCCAGAACGTGTCCCGGAAGCGGTTCGCAGGCGCCCACTGGTGATGGGAAAGGATGAACACGGAAGGCAAGAGCAACGACAGGAGGAACAGGATGTGGTCGAAGCCGATCCAGATATGCCACACGCCTTCCCGCACGTAGTCGGCGAACTGGCGCAGCTTCGAGCGCCCCTCGGCGCTGACCTCGAAGCGCGGGCGCTCGGGCGACAGGATCCCGGTGGTGGTGTCGCCGCTACGATCGACGCGCAGCAAGCCGCGGTGGGTCGGATCGAGGTCGAAGAACAGGCTGTACTCCACCGCCACCGTCTTGAAGCTCTCCGCGGGACAGTGCGCGGCGAAGCGCAGCACCGTGTAGGCGCCGTCGGAGTGGTCGTCGACCAGATGCTCGCCCGGCTGCAGGCGGCATTCGGCGCCGTCGGCGTGCAGCGCGAGCCGCGCCAGCGCGTAGGCATCGATCTCGGCCTGCTTCGCCTTCAGCTCGCCCCAGGTGATGGCGCCGTCGCCGTCGGCATCCAGACCGACGGCGTACTCGAGGTCGCGCAATGCGATGTCCCATTGGCCGCGCAGGCTGTGGCCGTCGGCAAAGAGCGTGAGGTAGCTGTCGCTCGGCTTGTGTGCCTGTGCCGTATTGGCTGTGAGCAAAGCGGCGAGCAGCGCGGCGAAGAGCAGCGCTCTCATCGCAGGGCCGCCGCGGCGCGTCGCATGCGCTCGCCCTCGAAATGCGTTTCTTCCAGCCACTTCAGCACCGGCTCGGCGCCCTTGGCGTCCCGCGCCGCGATCGCCGCCTCGAGCACCACCAGCGCATCGCGCGGCTCGCGCTGCTCTTTCCAGTTCTCCAGCGCAACGGCGAGCGCGCCGCGCGCGTCGCCCTTCAGGTCGAGGAGATAGCGGGCCTCCTCGCCCATGTGCAGCCGCTCCCCGCGCAGGTTGGCCGCGGCGAAGCGATCGCCCAGCGCCTGGATGTGGGCCGCGGCGTCGGCCGAGCCGAGCTGCTTCTCCGCCTGCGCGAGGCGCAGCAACAGCGTGTCGGACCGCGTCCAATCCTTGAGCAGCGTCACCACCTCTTTCGGCCGGTTCTGCTCGAGCAGGAAGTCGGCGTAGGCGGCGAGCAGGAAGTTGTCGGTCACGCCCAGCTTCAGCGCTTCGTCGAATCGGCGCTGCGCCAAGGCGATGTCGCCGAGGCGCCACGCCATCTCGGCGAGGCGCGTCAGCGTCCAGAGGCGCGTCTCGGCGGACGCGTTGGGTCGGCGCTCGAGCGCCGCCGAGAGACGGGCGTAGGCGCCGCTCGTCTTGCCGGTGGTGGCATCGATATAGGCGAGGCAGCCGGTGCTCATCAGCTCGCTCGCGATTTCGGTGAGCGCAGCGCATTCGTGCGCCGCCGCGCGGTAGTCGGCCTGCACCATGAAGATCGCCGCGCGCCATGCGTGCGCACCGAGGTGGTCGGGGTCGGCGGCGAGCGCGAGCTCGAAGTCCTGCAACGCATTCGCGAAATCGTGGCGGTACTGCCGCAGCAGGCCGCGCGTGAACAGGACTTCCGCCGGCGCGTCGTCGCTTGGCCATGGGCGCAGCGCCGCGGTGGCGTAGCCGACGTAGCGCGGATCGCCCTCGGCGTTGGCGAGATCGAAGTAGCGCTGCGCCACGCGGGTCGCCAGCGCCGGATCCCCGGGCTTCGCGGCGAGCGCGCCGCGCAAGCGCCGCAATTCAGCCGCAGTCGGGTCGTCCCGCCGCGTCGGCAGCCTCTCGAGCACGGCCGAGTCTTCCTTGGGGACGTAGGGGCCGGCCCACGCAGAGCTCGTGACAATGAGGAAGGCTGCCGCAAAATGGTGCATCGCTATTCTTAGACTCCTTATAAAACAAGACGTTACCATACAGTCAAGCTGTGTTACGTACTGTCTGTAGAATCTGCGCCGGGTTCCACCTCCAGGGAGGCTGGATCCGCGGTCAACCGCCCGCGATGTTGTGCGTTGTAGCGGTCGCGGGAGCGGGCCACGTCGCGTCGACCCCGTTTCAAAAACTAAACAGGAGATTCAGATGAGCAAGCTGATGTCCGTGATCGTCGCCGCGATGTTCGCGGCCGTGAGCGCTTCCGCCTTCGCCGCCTCGCATACCGGCGCGCAAAAAGGCGACAAGATGGACAAGATGGAGAAGAAGTCGGACAAGAAGTCCGACAAGAAGAAGAGCGAGAAGAAAGCCTCCAAGAAGAAGATGGAAGACAAGAAGTAAGTCTCCGTCTCGCAGTACGCAAAAAAGGCCGGCTCCGCCGGCCTTTTTCTTTTCTAGGAGCGGCGCTCGTTGTGCCGCTTGATGGTCTTCAGCATTTCCACCGGCGCGAAGTCGTCGGTCAGCAGCTTCGCCCCCTCCTGCGGCTTGATGTCGCGCTTCGCCGCGAGCAGCTCGACGGGGTCGTAGCGCAGCTTGTGCTTCTTGGCCAGCGCCGCGGCGCGCTCGCGCAGCTTCGCCGGCGGGATCGGCTCGCCGTCATAGGCGATCAGCACCACGTTGCCGCCGGCCTCGTAGGTGTCGACGTTGCGAAACACCGTGGCGATGGTGCGGATCGCGCTGTCGAGCACCATGGTCGAGGGCTCGACATTCTGCGCCACCACGCCGCCCGGCCGCAGGTGGCGCTTGATGATCTCGAAGTATTCCTTGGTCAGCAGGTGGAACGGCACGAACGGCCCGCGGTAGGCGTCGAGGAACACAGCGTCATACAAGTTCTTGGAGCGGGTCAGGAAGATGCGCCCGTCCTGGGCGCTGATCTTCAGGCGCCCGCTTTCCTTCACGCCGAAGTATTTCTTGGCGAGGCGGATCACCTCGGGGTCGAGCTCGGCGATCTCCATGCTGAGCTGCGGGAAGCTGTCGACCAGGTAGCTCGCCGTGCGCCCGCCGCCCAGGCCGACGAAAGCGGCGCGCTCGAAGCGATCGACGTAGACCGGGGCGAGGGTCATGTAGCGCGTGTAGCGCGCGGCCAGCGCGCCGCGGTCGAGCATGTCGTACATCGACTCGACGTACTGGCTGTTGCGGTAGCCGAAGTTCATGTACAGCATCTGCCCCTGCTTGACGACGAACACGTTGTTGTATTCGGACTCGACTTTCTCGAGCACGCCGTCGGGCGCCATCACCGAGACTTGCGCCCGCGCCGCCTCGGGCTGGGCAGCGAGCAGGGCGGCGAGCGCGAGGATCGCAGGCACGGCTGAGCGCGCCTTGCCGCGCAGCGAAAGCAGCGCCACGGCGCAGACGATGGTGACTGCGCCCAGCAGGTAGAAGATCGCGCGCGAGCCGATCACCGGGACGAGGAAGAAGCTGGTGCCGATGGTGCCGAGGATGCTGCCCACGGTATTCAGGCCGGACATCGCGCCGACCGTGGTTCCGGAGTGCGCGACGTCCACCAGCGCCAGGCGCACGACCACCGGGCTGACCGCCGCGAAGAGCAGCGCCGGGAGAAACGCCATCGCGAGCGAGGCCACCAGCGCGCCGATGCGCACGTCCTCGATACCGTCGAGCAGCGCGAGGCAAAGCGCCTCCGAATAGAGCGGCGTGCACAGGATCGCCGCGCCGCCGGCGAGGAGCAGCGCGCTCACCAGGCCGATGCGCGGATAGCGGTCGGCGAGCCGTCCGCCGGAGAAGAAGCCGAACGACATGCCGAGCAGGAACACCGCGATCAGCGCGCCCCAGGTGTAGATCGTGCCGCCGAAGTAGGGCACCAGGGCGCGGCCGAGCACCATCTCGAACGCCATGGTGGCGAGGCCGGCGTAGAAGCTCACCGCGAACAGCGCGCCGCGATTCAGGGTCATTTCAATGCGGCAGCGTCGTTACCAGCCCCGGCATCGGCGGCTGGTCGTTCTGGAACGCGCCGACGACGACGATCTGGCCGCCCGGCAGCGCCGCGAAGTTGGTCACGAACTGCATCGGCACCGGGATGACGCGCAGCAGCTTGCCTTCGGTCGACAGCAGCATGACGCGGCCGGCGCCGTACTCGGCCACGTAGAGGCGGCCCTTGTCGTCGAGCAGCATGCCGTCGGGACCGGCGAGCTCGTACGATTTCGCGGCGGGCGGCAGCGCGGCGAGGTCGAAGAACACGCTCGGCGCGCCGACTTCGCCGGGCTTGGCGACGTCCATCACCAGCACCCGACGCGCGAGATGCTCCGAGACGTACAGGCGCGAGCGCTTCTCGTCGATGCGGATGCCGTTCGCATAGCGCAGGCCCTCGGCCACGCGATGCGGCTGGTCCTGCAGGTCGACGAAATACACCGCCCCTTCCGAGGGAGCGCGCAGGCTGAAGACTCCGGACGAAGTGAAATAGAGCTGGCCGCGGCGATCGACCGTCGCGTCGTTCGGATAGACGAGGCGACGGCCGGCGCCGTCGTTTTCGAGGCGCTTCACCAGCCGGAAGTTCCCGTCGACTCGCAGCACCATGTGCGCGAGGTGGCAGAGGATCCAGAAGCCGCCGCGGCCGTCGGGCTTGATCGAGGTCGGGCCGCAGCCTTGCTCCTCCCATACCGTCGTCGTCTTGCCGTCCTTGTGGCGGCGGATGCGATGCGTCGGCATCTCCGCCCAATACAGCGCGCCGCCGACGAAAGCAGGACCTTCGGGGTAGTAGGCCTGCTCCTTGAGGGGGATCTCTCCTGCTGCGGTCGTGGCCGCGAAAGCGAGGGCGAGTAGAGCGATACGCATCATCAGATGACCACCATGAAAATGAATCCCACCGCCAGCATCACGCGCGCGACGAGCGTCCAGAATTGCCGCTCGACGTTACGAGCGCAAGTCCACGCCAGCCAGCACCACAGCCAGACGAGCGCGATGCGCACGACGTCGAGCAGGTCCGCCCATCCCGGTCGCAGCGCGAGGCGCAGCTCCTCGGCGAAAAACAGCAGCGCGGCCGCGCCGCACGCGACCGGCGTGCCGAGCAGCCACCAGACCTTCCAGAGCCGAGTGCCGCGATCGAGCGCCTTCAGAACCCGCCGTGCGACTGCGCTGCCATGCAATACAGCATCGGAATCGACAGCATCGTGTTGATGCGCGAGGTCATGCCGGCGAGCTTCGCGGCGGCGGCCTTCTCTTCAGGCGTCACCGTGACGATGCCGAGCGCCTTCTTCTGGTTCGGCCAGATGATGAACCAGACGTTGAACCACATGACGATGGCCAGCCACGCCCCCACGCCGATGGGGGTGAACGGCTTCTGCAGCGACAACGCCTGCAGCAGGTAGCCGTTCATCCAGGCGAGCAGCGCGCCGGTAATCAGCGTCGACATCGCGCCCCAGCGGAACCAGAACAGCGCGGTCGGCGCAATCACCTTGCCGATCGCGGGCTTCTGCTCGTCGGGGATCTTCGGCATCGACGGCGTCTGCACGAAGTTGAAGTACCAGAGCAGGCCGATCCACATCACCCCGGACAGGATGTGCAGCCAGCGCATGAAGAACTGCCAGTAGCCCATCTGGCCGAAGGAATTGAAGGTGCCGGCGACGCCGATCATGACCAGCACGATCACGATTCCGGCGAGGATGGTTCGATTCAGCGATGAGAAGAACGCAGCCATGGTTTTTCCTTGTCGTTGACCGGGTTCGGAGGCGAAAAGTCTAGCACCGTCAGCGCCCGCCCGTGAAAAAGCCCGCGGCGGCGGCGACGAGCACCAGCACCTGTGCAAGCGCGATGTAAGCCTGCAGGCGTTCCCCGGCCGAGAACAGGATCGGTACGATGCGCACGTAGCAGGCCAGGGTGACCAGGCCGAACAGCGCCACGGCGCCGAGATTGAGGAAATCGGACTTGCCGAGCAGCGCCAGCCAGCCCCAGCCCGTCGGCTCGCCGGTCAGCGCAACGAAGCGGCTGGCGGGAAGGCTCCACAGCCGCGGCAGCTCCTGGAGCGGTACCAGCGGCTCGACCAGACCGCTGACGTACACGAGAAAGGCGACGAGCGAGATGGCGAAGCCGATGCGCGTGGCGACGTCGAGCCAGCGGGCGTAGGTGGCCTGCATCAGATCCATAGGCCGGTTCCCCGCAATAGCGCGCGCATGCCGGCGAGCAGCATGACGACGATGACCAGCCAGCGCACGTGGCGCGCCGGCACCACCTCGAGCAGGCGCGCGCCGAGGCGCGAGCCGAGCATCACGCCGAGGATCGAGGGCACGACCAGCAGCGGCAGCACCGCGCCGCGGTGGATGTAGACCCATGCCGCGGAGCTGTTGATGATCGAGATGATGAGCGCGCTCGAGCCGACCGCGACCTTGAGCGGCGCCGCCATCAGCAGGTTCAGCGCCGGCACGTTGGCAAAGCCCGCCCCCAGGCCGAACACCCCGCCGAGAAAGCCGATCGCGCCGAACGCGGCGAAGCCGCCGAGCGTGCGGTGCGTCTTCCAGTCGATGTGCGTGCCCGCCGCGGCATCGGTGAAACGGCCTTCGAGCTTCAGCAGGCGGGCAAGCGCGTCCGGGTCGACGCCGCCGCCTTCCACCGCTCGCGTGCTCCAGATGACGATGGCGATCGCGATCACCAGGATGCCGAGCAATGCCTGCAGCAGGTCGGCCGCCATGTTCAGGCCGACGATCGCGCCGGCGACCGAGCAGATCGACCCGGCGAGGCCGAGCGGCATCACCAGCCTCAGGCTCGCCATGCCGCTCCTCAGGAGCTGCGGACCGGCGGCGAGTGTCCCCGCGAGCGCGAACAGCAGCCCGGCGCCGCGCACGAAATCGAGGTGAAACGGGAAGAAGCTGCCGACGATCGGCACGAACAGCACGCCGCCGCCGATACCGGCCAGCACCGCCACCACACCGATCACGAACCCGACCGCGGCGAGCGCGATCGGCCAGACCCACCAGGGGACGGACGCAGCTA
>LSTF01000056.1 GCA_001644455.1 Betaproteobacteria bacterium SCGC AG-212-J23 | reverse complement strand
GACGCGCTATCTCGCCGAGATGGCGAAGATGCTCGACTACCAGGTGATCGTCGTCGATCCGCGCGAGGAGTATGCCGCCGGCTGGGACCTGCCGGGCGTGAAGCTCGACCGCGGCATGCCGGACGACGTGGTGCGCGAGCTCAACCTGGACGGGCACAGCGCGGTCGTTGCGCTGACGCACGATCCGAAGCTCGACGACCTGGCGCTGATGGAAGCGCTGAAGTCGGCGGCCTTCTACGTCGGCGCGATCGGCTCGAAGAAGAACAACGACGCGCGGCGCGAGCGGCTGAAGCAGTTCGACGTCTCCGCCGACGAGATCGCGCGCCTGCGCGGGCCGGTCGGCCTGTACATCGGCTCCAAGACGCCGCCCGAGATCGCGGTCGCGATCGGCGCCGAGCTGACCGCGGTACGCTACGGCGTGCGCGAGCCGTCGTGGGCGGCGAAGCCCGAGCGGCGCTTCGATCCTTCGGCGTGTGAAGTAAAGACCCCTTGAACATCGTTGGCCTGCTCCTCGCGGCAGGCTCGGCAACCCGGTTCGGATCCGACAAGCTGCGCCACGCGCTGCCGCACGGCGTGGCGATCGCCGTGCAGGCGGCTCGCCACCTCAAGTCCCAGGTGCCGGTGGTCGCGGTGGTGCGTCCCGGCGCCGACGAGCTCGCGCAGGCGCTGCAGGCCGAAGGCTGCCGGGTGACGATCTGCGAAAACGCTGCCGAGGGAATGGGCGCGAGCCTGGCGTGCGCGGTGCGCGCAACTCCGCAAGCCGATGCGTGGCTGGTCGCGCTCGGCGACATGCCGTATGTGCGTCCGTCTTCGATCGCCGCCGTGCGCGCGGCGCTCGAGGCTGGCGCGTCGCTCGCTGCGCCGTATTTCCACGCCCGCCGCGGTCACCCTGTCGGCATCCATGCGCGACATAAGTCACAGCTGATCGCGCTCGCCGGAGACGAAGGTGCGAAAGCGGTGCTTTCGCAGCACGGCGCAGCGCTGCTGAAAATTCCCGTCGGCGATCCCGGCGTGATTCGAGATATCGATCGTCCCGAGGATCTCGCTCCCCCGCTGCGCGTATGATTGCCGAAAAGAAGGGGGAAAAAATCGCCGAATCCAGCAGCAGGCGAGCCATTCTGTTCGCCGACGTCGTCGACAGCACGTCGATTTACGAGACGCTGGGCGACACGCGCGCGCTGGCCGCCATCAATCGCCTCTTCGCCGTGCTGGCGAAGAAGGTCAAGGCGGCGAAGGGCAGCGTCGTCAAGACGATGGGTGACGGCATGGTGTGCCAGTTCGCCACGGCCGACGCCGCGCTGCGCGTGGCATGCGAGATGCAGGAAGCCACCGCGGCGATGACCTCGCCGACATTGCGCCGCGAGCTCGCCATCAAGGTCGCTTTCACCTACGGCCCGATCGTGCCCAAGGGCGGCGACGTATTCGGCGATACGGTCAATCTCTGCGCGCGCCTGGTCGGCATCGCCAACCCGCGGCAGGTGCTCACTACCCAGCAGACCGTCGATGCGCTTTCACCCGGCCTGCGCAAGCGCTGCCGCACCCTGCCGCCGACCAAGGTGCGCGGCCGCGCCGCCGAGGTCGCGGCGTGCGAGGTGCTGTGGCGCGGCGATGCCGACATCACCGCGCTCAACCTCACCAAGGAATCGATCGCGAAGGCGACGCAGTGGGTGCTGAAGCTGAGCTACGCCGACGGCAGCTTCACCGTCGATCCGGCCGCCAGCGTGCGCATCGGCCGCGACAAGCAGAACGAGGTGGTGGTGCCGAGCCAGCACGCCTCGCGCCTGCACGCGCGCGTCTTCGGCCGCGACGGCAATTTCGTCATCGCCGACCAGTCCTCGAACGGCACCTTCGTCATGGTCGACGGCAGCACGCGCGAAATCCGCCTGCGACGCGAAGAGGCGCTGCTCGGCGAGCGCGGCACGATCGGTCTCGGCAGCCCGACCGCCGACGGCGGCGATCATCTGCTGCACTACCGGGTGCAGCGCCGCGGCGGAGAATCCTCGGGCGGTTAGAAGCGCAGGCCGAGCTTCGCGCCGATGGTGTTGGCCGCGCCGGTGCGGTCGTACTCGACGACGAAATTCACGACGGTGATCTGGACGCCGATGCCGGCGAACACCTTGGTTTGCGAGAACGACTCGCGCTGCAGGCCGGTGGTGCTCTGCGGCGTGGTCGCCGACCAGACCTTGCCCGCGCCGAGGTAGGGCGTGAACGGCCCGAAGCCCTTCGAGATCGAGGCGTCGAGGCCGGCGGAGTCGAAGTCGAGCTGGTCGACGCCGAACATCTTGGTATAGCTCGCGCGCGCGCCGATCGCCGGCAGCCAGGTGCTGCCGCCATACGCCGCCCACGAAAGCGCGGCGCCCGCCAGCCCAATGCCGGTCTTGGGCACCGACGCATACATTCCGCTCACGTCGAAGTTCCACGGCAGGCCGATGCTCGCACGCACGCTCGGTACTACCACCGTCGACGGAAAGTCGTTGTTGCCGGTGGCCCGCACCCACAGATCCTGGTGCTTGATCTTGGTGCCGGTCGCCGCCACGCCGATGTCGAAGCCCGGGAAGCCGAGCGGCTCGACCGGCTGCAGCGGCTTGTAGGAGAGCGCCGAGCTCATGTCTTCGGCGAGCGAGCGGAACTCCTGCTGGTTGAGCGTCTGCAGCCGGTCGATCTCGGCGAGCGCGGGCGCGCTCGCGGCGGCGAGCAACAGGGCGGTGGCGATGCGATGCGATTTCATCTCGGTCCCTTTGGTCAGGTCTCTTGGGAATTCGTAGGCAAATCGTACTGCTAAAATCGCCCATGCTCGCGCCCAACCTTCTGGCTCAGTCCGATCCCGAGCTCTGGGATGCTATCCGCCTCGAAAACCAGCGCCAGGAAGACCACGTCGAGCTGATCGCCTCCGAAAATTACGTCAGCCGCCAGGTTCTGCTCGCGCAGGGCAGCCAGCTCACCAACAAGTACGCCGAGGGCTATCCGGGCAAGCGCTACTACGGCGGCTGCGAGTACGTCGATATCGCCGAGACCATCGCCATCGAGCGCGCGAAGAAGCTCTTCGGCGCGCCCTGGGCGAACGTGCAGCCGCATTCGGGCTCGCAGGCCAACCAGGCGGTCTACACCGCCGTGCTCAAGCCGGGCGAGACCATCCTCGGCATGTCGCTCGCGATGGGCGGGCATCTCACGCACGGCTCGCCGGTCAATCTCTCCGGCAAGCTTTATCGCGTGGTCTCCTACGGCCTGAACGCGAAAGAAGAGATCGACTACGACGCGGCGGAACAAATTGCTTTATCTCAAAAGCCAAGACTCATTGTGACGGGCGCGTCCGCCTACTCGCGCGTGATCGACTGGAAGCGCTTCCGCGCCATCGCCGACAAGTGCGGCGCGCTGCTGATGGCCGACATCGCGCACTACGCCGGGCTGATCGCGGTCGGGCTCTACCCTTCGCCGATCGGCGTCGCCGACTTCGTCACCACCACCACGCACAAGACCCTGCGTGGCCCGCGCGGCGGCATGATTTTCGGCAAGGAAGAGCAGGAAAGAGCGATCAACTCGGCGATCTTCCCCGGCCTGCAAGGCGGCCCGCTGATGCACGTCATCGCGGCGAAGGCGGTGGCGCTCGGCGAGGCGCTGAAGCCCGAGTTCAGGACCTACCAGAAACAGGTGCTGGAGAACGCCAAGGCCATGGCCGCGGTGCTGACCAAGCGCGGCCTGCGCATCGTCTCGGGCGGCACCGACAGCCACCTGTTCCTGGTGGACCTGCAGCCGAAGAACGTCACCGGCAAGGATGCCGAGGCGGCGCTCGGGCGTGCGCACATCACGGTGAACAAGAACGCGATCCCGAACGATCCGCAGAAGCCGATGGTGACGAGCGGCGTGCGCATCGGCTCGCCGGCGATGACCACGCGCGGCTTCCGCAAGAGCGAGGCCGAGCAGCTCGCCAACCTGATCGCCGACGTTCTCGACCGGCCGGACGACGAGGCGAGCCTCGCGCGCGTGGCCAGCGACGTGAAGGCGCTCTGCGCCAGATTCCCGGTGTACGCGTGAAGTGCCCCTTCTGCGCGTCCGAAGACACGCAGGTGGTCGACACGCGGGCCAACCTCGAGGCCAACACCGTCCGGCGGCGCCGGAAATGCCTGAAGTGCGAGAAGCGCTTCACCACCTACGAGCGGGTCGACCTGAAAATGCCGCGCCTGGTGAAGAAGGATGGCAGCCGCAGCGATTTCGACCGCGACAAGCTGCTCGGCAGCATGATGCTCGCGCTGCGCAAGCGCCCGGTATCGACCGACGCGGTCGACGAGGCGGTCGACCACATCATCGAGCGCCTGCGCTCCCTCGGCGAACGCGAGGTCCCGACCAATCGCGTCGGCGACTTCGTCATGCGCGAGCTCGCCAAGCTCGACAAGATCGCCTACATTCGCTTCGCCTCGGTGTACCGCAGCTTCGAGACGCCGGATGATTTCCGCGAGGCGGTGCAGGAAGTGAAGGCCACCAAAAAACGGCGCAAGTGACCGACCTCGACCACGCCATGATGCGGCGTGCGCTCGAACTCGCCGCCAAGGGGATGTATACGACGACGCCCAATCCCCGCGTCGGTTGCGTCATCGTCAAGGGCGACAAGGTCGTCGGCGAAGGCTGGCACGAGAAGGCCGGCGGGCCGCACGCCGAAGTCGTCGCCCTCGGGAAAGCGGGACGCGAGGCGGAAGGCGCGACGCTCTACGTCAACCTCGAGCCTTGCAACCATCACGGGCGCACGCCGCCCTGCGTCGACGCGATCCTCGAGGCCAAGGTGAAGCGGGTCGTCGCGGCGATGCGCGATCCGAACCCCGAGGCGAAGGGCGGGGGCGAGCGTCTCGCCGCAGCCGGCGTCGCCTTCGAGCACGGCCTGATGGCGGAAGAGGCGCGCGAGCTCAACATCGGCTTCGTCTCGCGAGTCAGGCGCGGCCGCCCCTGGGTGCGGATGAAGATCGCAGCGACGCTCGATGGCCGCACCGCGCTCGCCGACGGCCGCTCGCAGTGGATCACCGGCGAGGAAGCCCGGCGCGACGGGCACCGCTGGCGGGCGCGCGCCTGCGCGATCCTCACGGGCATCGGCACGGTCAAGGCCGACGATCCGCGGCTCTCGGTTCGCGACGTGCAGACGCCGCGCCAGCCGCTGCGCGTGGTGGTCGACAGCCGGCTGGAGATTCCGCCCGGCGCTCGCATCCTGACCGATGAGAGGATTCTGGTTTTCTCGGCTACGCACGGGACCCTCCCGAACGCCGAGGTCGTGCACCTCCCGAACGCGAACAACAAGGTCGAGCTGCCAAAGATGCTGGAAGAGCTTGCCCGCCGCGGCGTGAACGAGCTGCACGTCGAAGCCGGCTTCCGCCTCAACGGCTCGCTGGTGCGCGAGGGCTGCGTCGACGAATTCCTGGTCTACCTCAACCCGAGCTTCCTCGGTGACGCGGCGCAAGGCATGCTCGACCTGCCCGGCTTCGAATCGCTGGAAAAAAGGCCGAAGCTGAGACTGCTATCGGCGGAACGCGTCGGCGACGACCTGCGCATCGTCGCGCGCCCCGCATAGCGCGGCGGCGAGAAGCTCGACCGCGATCCGCGCGCTCGCGCCGTCGCGGTCCTGCTTCGGCGAGTACTCCACCAGTTCCACCGCGGCGAGCGCCGCATGCCCGGCGATGCGCGCGAGCTCGCGTGCCAGCGCCGCGCTCGCCAGGCCGTTCGCGACCGGCGTGCCGACATGCGGCACCTCCTCGGGCGTGATGACGTCGAGGTCGATGCTGATGCCGAAGCGCTCGGTGCCGGCGGTGACGATCGCCAGCGCCTCGGCGAAGACGCTCGGCAGGCCGCGCCGGGCCACCTCCTCGAAATGGAAGACGCGCACGCCGAGGCGCGCGAGGCGCTCGGCTTCCTCGCGCTCGAAGCTGCGCACGCCGAGGATGCACACCTGCTGTGGCTGCAGCACGCCCGTGGCGAGGCCATAGAGCGGGTCGTCGTCCTGGCCGAGCAGCCACGCGAGCGGCATGCCGTGCAGCCGCCCGGTGTGGCTCGTACCCGGCGTGTGGCTGTCCATGTGCGCGTCGATCCAGAGCAGGCCCAGCGCGCCTTGCAGGGTTCGCGCCACGCCGCTCCACGTACCGCCGGCGCAGCTGTGGTCGCCGCCGAGCACGCAGGGCAGGCGCCCGTGCCGGCAGGCGTCGGCCACGGCCGAGGCGAGCAGGCCGCAGAGCTTGCTGACCGCGAATTGCTTGCGGCGCTCGGTGGGCATCGGCCGCAGCATCGGCCCGGGAACGCTCGGCATCCCGCACGCCTCGAGGCGTGCCGCGAGCAGCGGCGCGAGCACCGCCGGCGCTTCGGCGCACGCCGGATCCGCGCCGCCGAGGCCCCATGCCGCACCGATCAACTCCACTTGTCGTCGCATCTCTACACCGCGCTTGCCGGAGGTACTAGTCCAGTCCAGAACGAGCGTAACCGCGGGCGAGTGGAATGACTATCGCGCCTGAAAATTGCAAGGAGCAAAGCATGGTCGGGACGGCTAGGTGGCAGGACTGGGTGAGCTTCGCGCTCGGGCTCTGGCTCGCCGTCTCCCCCTGGATCGTGGGGTACGAGCACCAGGTCCCGGAGACCGCGAACGCGGCCTTCGTCGGCATCGCGCTCGCGCTCGGCGCGCATTTCCAGATCGGCCTGGACGAGCTCTGGACCGAATGGCTGAACTTCGCGGTCGGCCTGTGGCTTCTCGCGGCGCCTTTTGCGCTCGAATTCTCGGGGACGGCCGCGATGGTGAACTGCGTTGCCGTCGGCTGCCTCGGCTGCGCGCTTGCCGCGTCGGCGCTCCATCTCGACAAGGAGATGGGCCGGATCTGGCAGCGGCTGATACCGACCATCAGGCCTTAGACCGCACCTTTGCGGTAATCTTCCCCGCCATGTTCACGGGCATCGTGCAGGCGGTGGGGAAGGTCGTGCGCGTTTCTCCCCTCGAGGTTCAGTGCGCCGACCTCGGCCTGTCCGACGTGCCGGTCGGCGCGTCGATCGCCGTGCAGGGGGTCTGCCTGACGGTCACGTCCCTCACCGGCAAGGGCTTCACCGCCGATGTCTCCGAAGAGACCCTGCGCCTGACCGCCGGCCTCGACCGGCCGGGCGAGGTCAATCTGGAGAAGGCATTGAAGTTGGGCGGCGAGCTGGGCGGGCACCTCGTCACCGGCCATGTCGACGGCGTGGGCGAAGTCGTCAGCCGCACGGGCGGGGTGGTGACCTTTCGCCTGCCGCCGGAACTGAAGAAATATGTGGCGCGCAAAGGCTCCATCTGCGTGGACGGCGTAAGCCTCACCGTCAACCGCGTCGACGGCGATACCTTCGACGTCAATCTCATCCCGCATACCCTGGAAGTCACGACGCTCGGTCGGCTGAAGACGGGTGCGCGCGTGAACCTCGAGGTGGACCTCATCGCCCGCTATGTAGAACGAGTGCTCACAGCGACCCGGTGACAGAGCTGACCATTCTCATGCCGTGCCTGAACGAGGCGGCGACCGTGGCTGGATGCGTGGACAAGGCGCGCGACTTTCTTCGCCGCGCCGGCATCGAGGGGGAAGTGCTGGTCGCTGACAATGGTTCCAGCGACGGCTCAGCCGAGCGCGCCGCGGCCGCCGGTGCACGCGTCGTCGGCGTAGGCGATCGCGGCTACGGCGCCGCCCTGCGCGCCGGCATAGAGGCGGCCAACGGCCGGTACGTCATCATGGGCGATGCCGATGACAGCTACGACTTCAGCCGCCTCGAGCGTTTCGTCGAAGCGCTGCGCGCCGGCCATCCCCTGGTGATGGGCAACCGTTTCAAGGGAGGGATCCTCCCCGGCGCCATGCCGGCGATGCACCGCTACGTCGGCAATCCGGTCTTGAGCTTTATCGGCCGGTTGTTCTTTCGCACCCGAATCGGGGATTTTCACTGCGGGCTTCGAGGCTTCGATCGGCAGGCGATGCTGCGACTGGGCCTGCGCACGCCGGGCATGGAGTTCGCGAGCGAAATGGTCGTCAAGGCGGTGCTGGCTGGCTGGCACATTGCCGAGGTCCCGGCGACCCTCGCGCCCGATGGCCGTGGCCGGCCGCCGCACTTGAGAAGCTGGCGCGATGGCTGGAGGCATCTGCGTTTCCTGCTGCTCTTCAGCCCGCGCTGGCTGTTCCTGTACCCGGGTCTCGCGCTGCTGATCATGGGTTCCGCGGTAACGACCGCGCTCTACTTCTCCCCGCTGCGCATCGGTGGCGCCGGGCTGGACATCCATACGATGCTCTATGCCGCGGCCGGCACCCTGCTCGGGCTGCAGCTCTGCCTGTTCGCCTTGTTTGCGCGCGTTTCGGCGCAATCGGCGGGACTGCTGCCGCGCCAGCCGCTCGTCGACCGGTTGCTGCGCGCGGTAACGCTCGAGCGCGGCCTGCTTGCCGGCATCGGCATCGCGTTCACCGGCTTTGCCTGGAGCGCGGCAGCGTTCTGGCAGTGGCACAACACCGGATTTGGAGCGCTCGACCCGCGTGCGATGATGCGCGAGACGATTCCCGCCAGCGCGCTGATGGTCGGCGGCATGGAGGTGGCGCTCGCCTCCTTCCTGCTCAGCGTTCTGCGGCTCAACGAGAGCCGCTAAGTGGTCTCGAGGTCCCGGCAGCTGGCCCTGATTTCGCTCGTCAGTATCGGCGCATCGGTCGCGCGCACCATGGCGGGCGGGCAGGACCTGAATTTCGATCTGCAGGTCTACCACTACTACCTCGGTTACAGCGCCTTCGTCGATCGCTTCGCCCAGGATTACCTGGCGGCGAGCTTCCAGGGCTACCAGTCGCCCGTGCCTTACATGCTGCTGTATTGGCTGGATAGCGTGGGCACACCTCCCTTCGTCAACGCCTCGATTCACGCTGCGATCCACGCGCTCAATCTGATCCTTCTGTTTCTGCTCGCCCGGTTGCTCGTCGGGACGGATGCGAGCCGCCGCGATCGCGCGACCGTCGTGGCGTTCTGGTTGCTGGGCGCCGTGGCTCCGATCTACTGGCACCTCGTCGGCACCTCGTACGCCGACCTGGTGAGTAGCGTGCCGGTGCTGGCCGGCCTGTGGCTGACCGCGCGTGTCATGCCAGGCTCCGGGCTCCTGTCCAACAGAGCGCTCTTGGGCATCGCGCTCGGTGCGGCGCTCGCCGGGGCCGCCACCGGTCTCAGGGTCCACAACGCCATCTATGTGATGGGCCTGTTGTGCGCAGTCGGGCTGGCGAGATTTCCTTCCCTCCGGGGCCGGATGCGTGCGCTCGGTGTCTCCTGCACCGGCGCGTTCGCCGGCTGGCTGCTCTGCTTCGCGCCTTGGGGGCTGCGCGTCTACCGCGAGTTCGGAAATCCACTCTTCCCGTTCTACAACGCCGTGTTCAAGTCCCCCGATTTCCCCGCGGCCAACCTGCCACTGACCAACTTTGTTCCGGGCAATCTCCGCGACCTGGTCGCGCTGCCGTTCCGCATGGCCACGCACGACTACTGGGTTTACGCGGAAGCGCGCCTGCCGGATGTGCGACCCGGATTGCTGGTCGCTTGCCTGGCGGCTTGCGCACTGCTGTGGCTGTTCCGACGAGGGCCTGTTCGCGAGGATGACCGAAGAGCAGAGGGGCGGCGCTTCATCCTCGTTTTCTTTGCGGTCAGCGCACTTCTCTGGCTGGTCACGTCGAGCAACGGCCGCTACGGCATCGCGCTGTTCCTGCTGGGAGGTCCGGTGTGCGGCGCGATCCTCTCCCGGCTGCTGCCGATTCGCTACGTGCTGCTGGTCATCGCCGCCGTTCTCGTCTGGCAGAGCCTGTTGCAGGGGCTGCTTTTCCGCGAATCAAGGGTCGTGTCCATACCCTGGGCGTCTCGCTATTTCGACTGGGATCTGCCGGATCGATATAAGCGCGAGCCCGCGACGTTTCTCTCGTTTGGTCTCCAGACGGCCTCGACGTTCGCGCCACAGGTGCATCCAGGGTCATCGCACGTCAATCTGGTCGGGCAATACACCCCGGTCATCGACGGCCCCGGTAGCGACCGCATCCGGCGGATCGTCGCCCTTCCGCACCGGCGGCTCTATGGCGTCTTCGATCTCGAGTACACCGAGACCGACGCGCCGGGGGCGAAGTCCATCAAGACCTATTTCAAGGACCATCTCAAGCTCTGGGAATTGGACTTCGCCGATACGCCGTGCGAAGCCGTTGCGCTGCGGATAGGCACCGAGAGACGGGCTTGGGTCAAGCGCGCCGCCGCATCGACGATTCACGCCCCGCCGCCGTCGTTCATCGTCTGCGAGCTTCGCTCAGCCCCCCCGGGGGAGCGCGAGCGCGCGCTTGCAGAATTCACGAGCTTTGCGACGAAGCTGCAGCGTTTTGGCGCGGCGTGCCCGCAGTACTTTGGCAAACCCTTCAGCTACACCCGGGTCTACCGGCGCTGGCTCGTGTCGCAGTTCGCCTCGTTCGAGTGGAGGTTCGACGTCGAGGACGAGGGGGCAATCTACCTGCGGCAATTGAAGCCGCCCTATGCCGTTCTGCAGCTGGGCAGCGTGACCCGCGAGGCGATCGTGGCAACCGAACCCGATTGCAGGAAGTGGTTCTCGAGGCTGGCAGAACTTTCAGCGCTAAAACGCGAGTAGCCGCCTTGCGCATCCGCTTTGACCCAGCGCTGCCGATCAACGCGCGCCGCGACGAGATCCGCGCCGCCGTCGATGCAAACCCGGTGGTCATCGTCTGCGGCGAGACCGGCTCGGGCAAGACCACTCAGCTGCCCAAGATGCTGCTCGACATGGGTCGAGGCAGGGCGGGGCGCATCGGCCATACGCAGCCGCGTCGCATTGCGGCGCGCTCGGTCGCGGCGCGCATCGCCGAGGAGCTGAACACCGAGCTCGGCGGCACGGTGGGCTACAAGGTGCGATTCCACGACAAGGTCGGCGAGCGCTCGGCAATCAAGCTGATGACCGACGGCATCCTGCTCGCGGAAACCCAGGGCGACCGGGCGCTCCGCGAATACGACACGATCATCATCGACGAAGCCCACGAGCGAAGCCTGAACATTGATTTTCTCCTGGGTTATCTCAAGAGACTCGGGCGTCCCGACCTGAAGGTCGTGATTACGTCGGCCACCATCGATGCCGACCGGTTCTCGAAACATTTCGGCGACGCGCCGGTGATCGAGGTCTCGGGCCGGCTCTATCCGGTGGAGGTGCGTTACCGCCCGGTGGGCGGTGACGCCGAAGACACGACGCGCGACGAGGAGGAGCAGGCGCTCGCCGACGCGGTGGACGAGCTGTGCCGCGAAGGCGAGGGCGACGTGCTGGTCTTCCTTCCGGGCGAGCGCGAGATCCGAGAGGCGGGCGAGACGCTGCGCAAGAGAGGCCTGCGCGGCGTCGAGATCCTGCCGCTCTATTCGCGCCTTCCCGCGGCGGAGCAGGACCGCATCTTCCATCCCGGCAAAGCGCGCCGGGTGGTGCTCGCGACCAACGTGGCCGAAACCTCGCTGACCGTGCCCCGCGTGCGCTACGTGGTCGACACCGGCGAGGCGCGCGTCAAGCGCTACAGCTACCGCAACAAGGTGGAAATGCTCCAGGTGGAGGCGATCTCGCAGGCGGCGGCGCAGCAGCGCGCCGGCCGCTGCGGGCGCGTCGCCGACGGCATTTGCATCCGCCTCTATTCGGAAGAAGAGTTCAAGAAGCGCCCGGCCTACACCGACCCCGAGGTACTGCGTTCGTCGCTTGCCGCCGTCATCCTGCGGGCGAAGAGCCTGGGACTCGGCGAGCTCGAGGGATTCCCGTTCCTCGATCCGCCGGCGCCGCGCGCAATCGCCGACGGCTACGGCCTGCTGCAGGAACTGAATGCGGTCGACGAGCGGCGCGAGCTCACCGCCATCGGCCGCGAGCTGGCGCGCCTGCCGCTCGATCCTCGCATCGGCCGCATGCTGGTCGCGGCGCGCGACGAGCGATGCCTGTCCCAAGTGCGCGTCATCGCCGCCGCGCTCTCGGTGCAGGACCCGCGGCAGCGGCCGGCCGACAAGGCGGCTGCTGCCGACGAGCGCCAGGCGCAGTTCGACGACGAGCGCTCCGATTTCCTCGCCTTCCTCAACCTGTGGAAGCTCTTCGACGGCAAATGGGAGAAGGCCTGCCGCGAGAACTTCCTCTCGGTGCCGCGCATGCGCGAATGGCGCGACATCGAGTCACAGCTGGGCAAGACGCTGGACGAGCTCGAGTGGCCAAGCTCCTCGTCGAGCGAGTATCGGCCGATTCACCGTGCGCTCTGCACCGGGCTCCTCGGCAACATTGGCACGCGGGAAGAATCCGAGGGGAGCTATCTCGGCGCGCGCGGCATCAAGTTCTGGGTCCATCCCGGCTCGGGGGTGAAGAAGCCCGGCCGCTGGGTGATGGCCGGCGAGCTGGTGGAGACGACGCGGCTTTTCGCGCGCAAGGTTGCCGCCATCGACCCGAAATGGCTCGAGGAGCTCGGCGGGCACCTCCTCAAGCGCGAGCGGCACGATCCGCTCTGGGACCGCCGCCGCGGCCAGGTGCTCGCGCTCGAGCGCGCGCCGCTCTACGGATTGCCCGTCTACGCTGGCCGGCGCGTCGCTCACGACGATCCGGCCGAGGCGCGCGACCTCTTCATCCGCGAGGCGCTGGTGAAGGGCGAGCTCGATACGCGCGCGCCCTTTCTCGCCCACAACCGGCGGGTCGTGGCGGAGATCGAGCGCCTCGAGCACAAGTCGCGCCGCCCGGACATCCTGGTCGACGAGGAGCTGATCCACGCCTGGTACGAAGCGCGCATCCCCGCGCAGGTGCACTCCGCGGCTGCGCTCGAGCACTGGCGCGCGCAAGCCGAGAAAGCGAGCCCGAGGCTGTTGTTCCTGTCGCGCGAGGATCTGATGCGGCACGAAGCCGCCGGCATCACCACCGACAATTTCCCGCCGATCCTGCAGCTCGGGCCGAATCGCCTCGAGCTCGACTATCACTTCGAACCCGGGTCGCCGCGCGATGGGGTGACGATGACGGTGCCGCTCGCGCTCCTCAACCAGGTGCCGGCGGCGCGCAGCGAGTGGCTGGTGCCGGGGCTGCTCAAGGAGAAGGTGAAGACGCTCGCCAAGTCGATCCCGCAGCGGCTGCGCCACAAGCTCGGCCCGCTCGACGATTTTGCAGACGGCTTCGTCGCCACGATGCCTCCCTCCGATGTGCCGCTGACCGACGCCCTGCGGCGCTACGTACGGGAGAAATTGAATCTGGACATTCCGACCGACGCGTTCCGTCCCGATTCCGCGCCGCCGCACCTGCGGATGAACTTCCGCGTTCTCGCCGAGGACGGACGCCAGATCGCGATCGGCCGCGATCTGCCCGCATTGAAAAAAGAGCTCGGGCGGGAAACCGAGACCATCCTCCGCGACGAGGCTGCCATTCCCGAGGCCGAGCGCCATACCGGCTGGACCATGGGCGATCTGCCCGAGGTGATGGAGCTCGAGCGCGACGGCCAGACGCTGATCGGCTACCCGGCGCTGGTCGATGCCGAGAACGCGGTCGTGCTGCAGGTCTTCGACTCGCCCGAGAAGGCCCGCGAATTGCATCGCGCCGGGGTGCGGCGGCTTCTGGCCATCGCTTTTCGCGAACGCATCCGTGACCTGCAGAAGACCCTCGCCAAGGACGTGAAGGTGGCGCCGCTCGCCGCCGATATCGTCACCGCCTCGCTCGAGCGCACCTTCCTCGCCGGCGAGACGCCGACCACGGCCAAGGCGTTCGCTCACCGGGTCGACGAAGGCCGCGCGCGGTTCGGCCTGATCGCGCAGGAGATCGCGCGCAGCGCGGCCGGCATCGTCGCCGAGCAGGCCGCGTTGCAGAAGAAGCTCGCCGCGCTCGAGAAGAACTTCCCGCAAGCCGTGGCGGACGTGCGCCAGCAGCTCGAGCGGCTGCTTGCGCCCGGCTGGCTGTCGCGCACGCCCTGGGAGCGGGTGCAGCATCTGCCGCGCTACCTGCAGGCGGCGTCGCTGCGCCTCGACAAGCTGCGCGGCGATCCGCAGCGCGATGCACGCCTCGCAGCCGAGGTGGCGAGAATCGAAACACCCTACCGCCGGGAAGCGGCCAGCCGGGCGCGCTACGGGGCGCCGCCGGCGGAGCTCGAGCAGTTCGGCTGGCTCCTCGAAGAGCTGCGGGTCTCGCTCTTCGCGCAGGAGCTGCGCACGCCGGTACCGGTTTCCGCGAAGCGCCTGGCCAAACTCTGGCAGACTCTTCGCCCATGAGGCCCGTGCTCGGCGCGCTCGGCTATGCGGCGGCGAACCTGCTCCATCCGCGGATGCTGTGGCTGATGATCTGGCCGATGCTGGTCGCGGCCGGGTTATGGGGCATCGCCGCGCTTTTCCTCTGGGTACGGACGGCCATGCGGATCGCCGAGCTGATCCAGGCGGGGCTCGAGATCGTCCATCTCCAGGCGCCCGACGCGGCACTGATCGCGGCGCACGCGGTGCTCTTTCTGCTGTTCGTGCCGCTCGTCTGGCTGACGGCGCTCTTTATCCTCGGCATCTTCGGCATGGGCGAGATGGTCGACCACGTCGCGAGGCTTTCCTTCCCGGACCTGGAGCGCCGCCATGGCGGCGGGGTCGTCGGCTCGGTCGCGAACGGGATCGCCACCTTGCTCGGCATGCTGGCGCTCGCCCTCGTCACGCTGCCCCTGTGGATCCTGGCGCCGCTCTGGCCGCTGATCCCGCTGGTGATCTTCGCCTGGGCGAACCAGCGCCTGCTGCGCTACGACTCGCTCGCCGACCACGCCGACCGGCAGGAGATGCGCGCCATCTTCCGCGCGCGGCGCGGCCACCTCTATCTGCTCGGCCTGCTGATGGCGCTGCTCGCCTACGTGCCGGTGCTCGGCTTCGTCGCGCCGGTGCTGTTCGGCCTCGCTTTCATCCGCTATCTGCTGGGCGCGTTGGCCGAGCATAGGTCGTCGCTATCGTCCTGATGACGACAAAGCATTGGCCACGCGGAACGCTCCTTCCTAGACTCGGTCTCATCCTTTTTCCCGGAGAGACCATGCTGCAGAACCGCGAAGGCCAGAAAATTCCCCAGGCGAGCTTCCGAGCGCGCACCGACAGCGATTGGAAGACCGTGACGACCGACGAGATTTTCAAGGGCAAGACCGTGGTGGTGTTTTCCCTGCCGGGGGCGTTCACGCCCACCTGCTCCTCGACCCACGTGCCGCGCTACAACGAGCTGGCGCCGGCATTTTTCGCCAGCGGCGTCGACCGGATCGTCTGCCTGTCCGTCAACGACGCGTTCGTCATGAACGAGTGGGCGCGCACCCAGGAAAGCGGCAACCTCCTGATGGTTCCGGACGGCAACGGCGAGTTCACGGAGAAGATGGGCATGCTGGTGGACAAGACCGACCTCGGCTTCGGCAAGCGCTCCTGGCGCTATTCGATGCTGGTCAAGGATGGCACCATCGAGAAGATGTTCATCGAGCCCGAGAAGGCCGGCGACCCGTTCGAGGTGTCCGACGCCGACACCATGCTGAACTACATCAACCCGAAGGCGAAGAAGCCCGACCAGGTGGCGATCCTGACGCGCGAGGGCTGCGGCTATTGCGCGAAGGCGAAGGCGCTGCTGAAAGATCTGGGCTACGCCTATTCGGAGGTGAAGCTCGACCACAGCGACCGCTCGCGCGTGGTCGGCGCGATCACCGGCCGGGGCACGGTGCCGCAGGTCTTCGTCAACGGCGAGCACGTCGGTGGCCTGGAGGATCTCCAGCGCTGGGCCAAGAAAGCCGCCTGATTGTTCGGCGCTTTCATCATCGGCGATGAGATCATCGTCGGAAAGCGCCAGGACAAGCACCTGACGTTTCTCATCGGCGCCCTCGCGAAGCGGGGGCTTCGTCTTTCCTGGGCGCAGTATCTCGGCGACGAGCCGGCTCGCCTTACCGCGGCTCTCAGGAATTCCTTCTCGACAAAGGATGTCGTTTTCAGCTTCGGCGGGATCGGCGCCACGCCGGACGACCATACGCGCCAGTGCGCTGCCGCTGCCCTGAATCTCGCTCTGAAGCTCCACCCGGACGCGGAGAAGGAAATTCGTGGCCGCTTCGGCGGCGAAACGACGCCCGAGCGGCTGGCGATGGGCGAGTTTCCCGCCGGCGCGCAGATCATCCCCAACCCGGTGAACCGCATCCCGGGCTTCTCGCTCGGCGAGCACTACTTCGTGCCCGGCTTTCCGCAGATGGCCTGGCCGATGACCGAGTGGGTACTCGACACCCGCTACCGCGAGCGCTTCGATTCGCAGAAATGGGGCGAGGCGTCGATCCTGGTGTTCGAGGCGGGCGAGAGCCAGCTCATCCCGGCGATGAAGGCGGTCGAGGCTGCTTTCCCCGCCATCAAGGTGTTCAGCCTGCCGTCCATGGGCCAGGACGGCAGCCGCATCCACGTCGAGCTCGGCGTGCGGGGCAGCCCCGGCGAAGTCGACGCTGCCATGCAGGCGCTGCGCCAGGCGGTCGGCAAGGCCGGCTTCCCCTATCGATGACGATCGCCGATCCCGTCGTCGCCGAGTACTCCAAGGCGGCCGAGCGCTACGACGAGAAGTGGGCTTTCTACCTGGAGGCGACCACGCGGGAAACCCTGCGCCGCATGCCGATGGGTCCCGCCGCCCGCGTGCTGGACGTCGGCTGCGGCACCGGCGAGTTGCTGCGCAGGTTACGTGCGAAGTACCCGGACGCGGCGCTCGCCGGACTCGATCCGGTCGCGGAAATGCTCGACGTCGCCCGGGAGAAGCTGAGCGGAAGAGAGGACCTGCGAATCGGCTATGCGGATTCCCTGCCCTGGCCGGCGGCGAGCTTCGACGTGCTGGTTTCTTGCAACATGTTTCACTACATCACGCACCCGGTCGAAGCGCTGAAGGAAATGGCGAGGGTGATCCGGCCGGGCGGGGCGCTGGTGCTGACCGACTGGTGCGACGACTATCTCGCCTGTCGTTTGTGCAACCTCTATCTGCGGCTGACGAACCGCGCCTTCTACAAGACGTACCGCGAAGCCGAATGCTTCTCGCTGTTGAGGCGAGCGGGATTCAGCGCGGTGCGGCTTGAGCGCTACAAGATCAGCTGGCTCTGGGGTCTGATG
>LSTF01000055.1 GCA_001644455.1 Betaproteobacteria bacterium SCGC AG-212-J23 | reverse complement strand
GGCCGCGCCAGTCCTGCACCTGCGCGAGCGGAATCCCCGCCGTCGTCGCGATGCGCCGCAGCGTGAGTGCGCGGTCGAGGAGCAGCGCCAGCACGCTGCCGGCGGCGGCGCCGGGCAGGCCGAAGTACAGCGCGCCGGCGAGGCTTGCCGCCGCGGAGAACGCGAGCGCCACCGCGTTGACGCCGATCGCATACGGCCCCTGCCGCAGGAGCAGCAGCAGGCTGCCGACCTCGACGGCGAGCGTGGCCATGTCGAGCGCATAGACGCGCATCACGGGGACCGCGTCGAGATAGGTCGATGTATAGACGACTCGTACGACGTCGTCGGCGTAGACGAAGACGAAGGCGAGCAGCGGATAGAGCAGTCCGGCCACCAGGACGTTGGCGCGCGAGTTCATGTCCATCATGCCGGCGTTCTCGCCCGCGGCGTGCATCCGGCTCATGCTCGGCAGGAAGGCCTCCAGCACCGAGGCGCGGGACAGGTTCACCACCTGGCCGAGGATCGCGGCGATCGAGAAGGCGGCGAAACTGTGCAGGCTGAAGAGCGTCGCCGCGACCCACTGGTCGGCCTGGCCGCGCAGGCCGTAGAGCGCCGCGGAAAAGCCGAACGGTGCGCTGTGGCGGAACTGGGCGGCGAACGCCGCGGGCTCGAGCCACGGCCGGCCGAGGCCGTGATGGCGGCGCACGTAGTAGACGAGCAGGCCCAGCTTGAGCGCCGCGGCCGCGACCAGCAGCCAGAGCATGACGCGCATGTCGCCGGTGAGCCAGGCGCCGAGCGCGAGCAGCGCCACGCGCGCCACCGAGACCGTGAGGGTGGCCGCCGCCTGCCAGCCGATGCGCTCGTCGATCGTCGGCAGCGACTCGAGCAGGAGCGCCGCGAACCACACCGCGATGAAGGCCGGCAGGAGCGCGCCGTATTTCATCAGCGGCCGCGCCGCCTCGGGCAGGAGCGGGTCGAGCGGGCTGACGATGAGCGCGCACAGCGCGCCGACCGCCGCCAGGTACAGCCAGGCGTGGTGGATGTAGAGGCGCTTGCGGGCCGGGTCGGAGCGCGGCAGGAAGAAGTAAAGGCCGCCGCCCATGTTGAGCGAGGCGAGGCCGATCAGCGTGCCGACGATCAGCCAGAGCAGCCGGTATTCGCCGAACGTCGCGGCGTCGAGGCAGCGCACCAGCACGATCGGCAGCAGGAACTGCATCGCCTGGTCGAACGTCTTCACCATCCCGAGGGAAAGGGCTCGGCGCTTGAGGCCCTGCAAAGTGATCGCGGCGGTCACGCCGCGACCTTCTCGATGAGCTGGCGGTACTGGTTGACGACCTGCTCCGGGGAATGCGTGGCGCGGAAATGCTCCCGCGCCAGCGACGAAGCCTCCGACCATTGGCCCTCGTCTTCGAACAGCTGCTCGATCTGCCGCGCCGCCTCGTCGACTTCCTTGAACAGGCGGTTGACCGAAACGCCGACGTCGACCGTGCTGACGATCGGCACGCCGCGCGCCCAGGCCTGCAGGAACACGTTCGGCATGCCCTCGTAGACCGAGGTCGAGACCAGCATCCGCGCGCGGTCGAACCACGGCTCGACCTGGGCAAGCGGCAGGAAGCCGGTGAACTCGACATTCGGCAGCTTTGCTGCCCGGTCGCGAATGCCTTCGTAGTAGCCGGGGCGGAAGCGCTCGCCCTTCGCGGCCGGCCCGCCGATCATGACGAAGCGCCGCTGCGGCAGGCGCGCCGCCATCTCGAGGAACAGCTCCGGGCGCTTCTGGTCGTGGATCGTGCCGACCCAGAGGACGAGGTCTCTTTTCCCGGAACGGGAGGTCTTCGGCAGCTCGTAGCAACTCTGGATCAGCACCGCTTCCCGGCCGTGGTACTTGCGGCAGGTTTCGACCTGCGCCTTGTTCTGCGCCACGATCGCGTCGACCGTGGCGAGGCCGCGGCGGTAGATCCAGCGGTCGCGCGCGAACTTGATCTGCTCGTCGCCCAGCACGAAGTCGCGGTCCGACGCGCCGGCGTAGATCGAGCCCTTGCCGTGCCAGCGACAGAACGCGGAGACGATGCCGGTCCAGACCGCGCTCGAGCGCTGGTAATAGACATCGGCGTCCGCCGCGCGCATCGCCTGCCACATGCTGGTGAGGCGCGGATGCACGAAACGAACAACCGGCAACCCCTCTTCGGGCTTGAACGCCTTGTAGACGACGATGCCGTCGACCAGCGCGCGGTCGCGCTGCCCGTAATCGCAGCAGATCATCGACACGCGGTAGCCGGCGCGCACCAGCAGCCGCGCGAGGATCGCTTGCTGCACCTCGGCGCCGCCGACCACTTTCAGCGCCGGGTCGCGCGACAGCACCGGCCAGGCGTATGGCGCGACGAAGCAGACGTGCATTTGCTAGGCGGGCTGCGCCGCGCCCGTCGCGGATTTTTCGGGCAGCCTCGCCCGCATGCCGTACATCATGCCGATCGCGAGCCAGAGGAACGTGAACTCCGGCATCGGCCGCAGGCTGGAGCCCGCGAAGCCCGTGAGGAGGAAGCAGAGCAGGCCGGCCACCGCGCCCTGGAAGAAGCCGCGCAGCGTCGGGCTGAGGTAGGCGTTGCTGCCGAGCTGCAGCATCCCCTTCCAGACGTGCCAGAAGTAGGCGAGGGTCAGGCCGAGGCCGATCAGGCCCATGTCGAGCCAGGACTGCAGGTAGGCGTTGTGCGGATGCGTGACGAGCAGCATCGTGCCGTTCCAGGCCGCGTCGGACCACATCACCGAGTCGAGGCCGCTGCCCCAGAGCGGGCTTTTCCAGAAGTCGAACATGAACAGCGGGCCCCAGATCTCGTCGAAGCGGCCGGCACTGACCGTGTTGGCGTCGCCGCCGTCGCCGAAGCCGAGCGTCAGCCGGCCGATCACCGCGCCGGGCATGAGCAGCGCGCCAATCGAGGCGACCAGGATGGCGATCGCCAGCGTGCGGGCGTTGAACTTCCAGAGCAGGAACAGGCCGTTGATCATCATGAAGCCCATGAAGGCGCCGCGCGAGAAGGTGAGCACCAGGGCGATGGTCAGCACGCCCATGGTCAGCACCAGCAGGGTCTTCAGCGCCCGGTCCTTGGTCTCGCCCCAGGTGAAGAGCAGCAGTGCGTACGCCACCGCGTACATGCGGCCGAGGTCGTTGGCGTGCATGCCCACGGCGGAGAAGAACTCGCGCGAGCCGGTGCTCGCCAGCTCGCCCAGGCGCACGCCCGAGGCGAGCACGAAGCCGATCGCCGTCAGGCTCATCACCCAGACGGCGATGATGATCGGCGCGAGGAAGCGCTCGGGCTTCTTCGACTGCGCCACCGCCGCGCCCACCAGCAGGGCGATGACGACGACGAACAGCGGCTTCACCATGATGTCGCGCAGGTAGCCCGCCGCGTCGGTGAAGTGCACCAGCAGGTTCTCGTAGTAGAACGGCACGATGTCGTCGACGTGGCGCGAGCCGATCAGGCCGGCGAGGACGATCGGCGCGACATACAGAAGCCAGAGCGGCTTCGGCGCGAGCAGCGACAGGCGCTTGCCGCGCAGCAGGAACGAGGCGAGGGTCGCCGCCATCAGCACGTTGATCGGGTTGATGCCCGTGAAGCCGAACATGCCGCGCGGGAAGAACGAGACGCTGCTGATCGGCAGCAGGATCATGAGGAACAGCGCGCCGGCGCGATAGTCGATCAGCGCGGCGATGCCGGCGATGATCGCGACGCTGGCGAGCATCGCTTCCACTTCGCCCAGCGCGATGCCGACGCCGGACAGCGCGCCGAACAGGAGCAGCAGAGCGACGGCGACCCCCGGCCCCGGGCCGCGATCGGCGTACCGCAGAGTCGACGCAGCCATTCAGCGTCCTCCCATGACGATGTGATTGATCATTTCCGTTTCACCCTTGGCCGCCGGGCGCGCCATCGCGGCGCTCGCCGCCGCGATCAGCACCGCGACGGCAAGGACCAGCTTCCGGTTCGGCGGACGCTTCAACTTGCGAGCGACGGCGTTCTAGTACGCGTTCATCAGCGTGCCGACGATGCGCGCGCTGGCGTCCGAGATCTCGCGCACCGCGCGCTCGGTATCGACGACCCGCGTCTGGTCCTGCCGCGAGACGAGCAGCGCATCCCCGGCTCGGTAGGCAATGCACTGCGCGTCGGAGTACTCGGTGGTCGGCGGCGTGTCGATCAGCACGATGTCGTACTCGGACTGCGCCTTGGCGAGCAGCGCGCCGAACGTCGCGCGCGACAGGAGCTCGAGCGGGTTGGGCGGCAGCGGGCCGGCCGGCAGCACCGACAGACCGGCGAGGCCGGTGACCGGCGCCGCGCTCGACAGGTCGGCGCGCCCGGAAAGCGCGCTCGAGAGGCCGAAGCGGTCGGGGACGTTGAAGATGCTCTGCTGGCGCGGCGCCCGGAAATCGGCGTCGATCAACAGGGTTCTCTGGCCCAACTGGCTGAACGAAACGGCCAGATTGGCGGCGATGAAGCTGCGCCCTTCGCGCGCGCACGGGCTGCAGACCGCCAGCGTGCGGCGCCCGGCGCCGGGGTTGTACCAGCGGATGAGCAGCTGGGTGCGCACCGTACGCAGCTCCTCCACCACCGGGTGGAACGGATCCCAGGCGGCGATGAGCTCCTTGCTCACGCCCTCCGGGCCGGACACCAGATAGGGAAACTCATACTGCTTGGCAAGCGCCTGGCGCAGGTCGTTGTCGGTGATCAGGTTCAGCTCGATCGCCGCCTCGCCGAAGCGCCAGCCCAGCTCGCGCTGGCGCTTGAGCACCTGCTCGGCGTCGGACGCGGTCAGCTTGCCCTCGTCCATCAGGATCGCGCCGATGTGGCGCCCGCCGCGGGCCGTGGAGCCTTCGATCGGCAGGATGTTGTCAGTCTGTTTCGCGAGCATGGCTAGCCTTTCTTACCAGGGGTGCGGGAGCGCGCGGGCGGCGCGCATGGAGAAGTTCGGCGCCGGCAGCAGCCGGCCGCCCGAGGGCTGCCAGCGCGACAGCTTGCCGAGCGTCGGCAGCGCGAGGCGGGTTTCCAGATCGGAACGCGAGCGCACGCGGCGGTCGATCAACTCGAGGAGATAGACCACGCCGGCGGCGAGCAGCACGCCGAGGATCAGCGCCAGGGCGATGACCATGCCGACCTTGGGTTGCGCCGGCTTCGCCGGCTCGACCGCGGGGGTGAGCATGGCGAGGTTGGTCTGGCGCACCTTGCTCTCGAGCTTCATCTGCGTGAAGCGGCCGAGCGCGGCGTCGTAGGCCTTCTGCGCGTTGTCGACGTCGCGGGTCAGCACCGCGAGCTCGACGCGCGTGTCCTTCACCTTCATGATGCGGTCCTGCTGCGCGTCGTAGGCGGCCTTCAGCTCGGCCTCGCGCTTGCGGCTCTGCTCCGCGGCGCTGCCCAGGCCGGCGATCACCTTCTTCGTCTCGCTGGCGAGCCGTTCCTTCAGGCCCTGCACTTCCTGCTGCGTGCGCTGCAGCTGCGGATGGTTCGCGCCCAGGGTCTGCGACTGCTCCTCGAGCCGCCCCTCGGCCGCCTGCAGTGCCGCCTTGACGCTGGTGATGTAACCGTTGTTGAGCACCTCCGGGAACGCGTCGGCCGAGACGCCGCTGGCGACCAGGTCGCTCGCCTGCTTGTACTTCGTCTGCGCGTCGATGGTGGCGTTCTTCTGGCTTTGCAGCTGGGTCGAGATCTCGGTGAGGCGCGTGTACTCGATGTCCATGCGCTCGTCGACGCCGATGATGCCCTTGTCCTTCTGGAAGCCGGTCAGCCGGGTCTGCGTCTGGGTGATCGAGGTGCGCAGGCCCTTCAGCTGCTCCTCGAACCAGTCGGCCGCCTCGCGCGAGGGCTCGGTGCGAAGCTCGAGCGCCGTGTCGAGGTAGGCCTTGGCGAAGCCGTTGGCCACCGCCGCCGCCTTCTGCGGGTCGTTGGACGAGTACTTGATGATCAGGATGTTGCTCGCGCCGGTGTCGACCTTGAGCTTCTCCAGCAGGTTCGCGCCGATCCAGTCCTCGATGGTGCCGACGCCGCCGGTGTCGGACTCGAACTGCTCGCGCACGCCCGGCTGCTGGGCGAGCTTGAGGTCGCGCACCACGCGGGCGGCGACCTTGCCGCTCTGGATCAGGTCGACCTGGGTATAGACCCAGCCGGCGCGCTCGCGCGGCGAAACCCGCCCGGAGCCGGTGGAGCTCTGCTCGTCGCGGGCGTCGAGCAGTACCGTCGCCGTCGCGTCGTAGCGCTTGGGCAGGATCAGGACCACCGTCACCGCGGTGACGAGGATCGCGGCGAAGACGAGCAGGAACACCTTGCGGCGGGCCTGCAATGCCAGGAGATATTGTTGGAAGTCCATGTGTGCTTTCCCTATTTCCTAGAAGAGTGCTTCTCTGACGAAGATCACGTCGTCCGCCTTCACCTGGTCCTGCAGCTTGGCGTCGGTCTCGACCACGTTGCCGTCCTGCCCGGTGCGGCGCATCTTCAGGCGCCGCTCGCTGCCGCGCGGCGTGATGCCGCCGGAGAGGCTGATCGCCTGCATCACGGTCAGGCCCGGCTGCACCGGGTAGGCGCCGGCGCGGGTGACCTCGCCGTAGATGTAGAAGGTCGGGCCGCGATCGATGTAGATCGTGTCGCCCGCCTTCAGCTCGAAGTCCTTGGCGAGCGCGCTGACCTTCTGCGATTCGCCGTTGCGGATCACGGTGACGGTCTCGTTGCCGCCCGGCGCGATGCCGCCCGCGGCGGCGATCACGTCGGAGATGCCCGGCTTCGCCTCCTCGAGCACGTAGCGGCCCGGGCGCGCGATCAGGCCGAGCACCGACACCTGGCGGCTGCGCACCGCGGTGAGGGCGACGGTGACCTGCGGGTTCTTGAGGTACTGGCCTTTCTTCAGCGCCTCGGCGATGCGCTCGGCCGCCTCGGCCGCGGTGGCGCCTGCCACCTGCGTTTCACCGAGCAGCGGCAGGCTGATCGTGCCGCGATCGGAAACCCGCGCCTCGGTGCTCATGTCGGGCTGCTGGAACACGGTGACGCGTACCGCGTCGCCGGGTCCGAGTTTGTCCGCGCTTTGCTGCGCCTGCTGCGCCATGGCGGGCAGCGCGAGGACCAAGAGTGCCAATCCCAGGACTGTGC
Organism: Betaproteobacteria bacterium SCGC AG-212-J23; assembly: GCA_001644455.1. Classification (GTDB taxonomy): domain Bacteria; phylum Pseudomonadota; class Gammaproteobacteria; order Burkholderiales; family SG8-39; genus SCGC-AG-212-J23. Next base: position 11,754 of record LSTF01000055.1, on the reverse strand, counting down.
TTTTCATTCAGTGACTCCTTGTGAATTCGAGGAAGCTCGCGTTGCTCAAAGGTAGGAAAGCCGTCGATGCGCGATCCAGCCGGCGAGGGCCAGGCCCGAAAGCAGAAGCAGCCAGCCCTGCACCGCCGGCGGCTTGGGGACGGTCAGGAGCGGCTCGGCAGCCTCCGTTTTCACCACGGCGACACGCACCGCCGTCGCCTCGACGGCTGGCGGTTGTTGCGGCGCTGCGGGCGGTGGCGGTTCGGCGGCGGCAACGGTTGCAGCGCCGCACAGCAGGACAATTGCGAGGAATCTCATTGCCGATGATCCTAGGGGGGGCGTGTTACGAGGCTCAGCCCCGACTATTCATAGGTACGGTGCCAGATGGACTAGTGCAAAAAAAATGGCGGCTTGCGCCGCCATTCTTTGAACTACAGCGTGTCGCTATGGATTGAGGATGCGCAGCTCGAGCGACTTGCCGATCGCCTGGGTGCGGTTCACGACGTTCAGCTTGCGCAGGATCTTCTGCACGTGGTTCTTCACCGTCAGCGGGCTGATCTTCAGGATCGCGCCGATCTCGAAGTTCGACTTGCCGAGGTAGATCCACTTCAGGATGTCGAGCTCGCGCACCGTCAGGATGTTGCCGCTCTGCGAGCGCTCGCCGCCGCTCTCGGCGCGCCGCTGCAGCTGGGTGCGCACCCAGGCCGCGTGCAGCGAGGGCGCGAGCAGTTGCGCGAGGTAGGCCTGGCGCGGGCCGAGCGAGGCGGCGCGGCAGGCGAAGACGAACAGGCTGATCGCCCGGCCCTCGGCGTCGTGCACGCCGTGCACCAGCAGCTGGCTGGCGCCGAGGCGGTCCAGCTCGCGGGTGAACGCCCCGTTGCCCAGCGGATTGGCGGGCGAGCAATCGAAGATCACCGGCTGGTAGCGGCGCTCTTCCCAGGCCTTGAGCAGCGTCGGTGCCACCGCGGCGTCGCGCAGGAACAGATCGCTGAAGGTCGACGGGTCAGGCGTCGTCATGGAGAAGCCGTCGGCGCGGAACGCCGGCGGCTTGCCGTGGCAGAGCGTGCAGATCAGCAGCTCGTGGCGGATCAAGCTCTGCAGCAGCCCCTGCGTCCAGCTGAAGAAGTGCGAGCGCGCATGTACGCGCAGCGAGGCGTCGAGGTTGAGCACGATCGACTCGATCTGCAGGAAATCGGTCGCCGAGGAGCGCGCGTCGACCTTGCTGTCGGTCGCGGGCACGGCGGGCACGATCACCGGCGAAGCAAGGATCTCGCGGGCGGTTTCGGCGGAGCTGGTCAGTGTCATGGCAACCCAATTAGTGGCATAGCAGGCGACTATAGTCCGTTCGATCACGCATCCATTCGGAGTGCCCGGACCGAAAACGCTAGTCCGATGAGGCTACCGGCGGGGATGTCCCGCAACATCAAGGTTGAACCCGGCTCGCCTAACCTGCACTGGTCTTGCAAGCAACGCGCGAAAACCCGGCCCGGACACCCTCGCCACTGCTGCGCAGCCAGCCCGGACCCGGACGGCTGGCGCGCGCAGTGCTCGATCCTTTGGTGGCGACGCTGACGCTGGCCGCGGCGGTGGCCGCGTTCGGCGGCAGCTTCGACGGCGCCTGCCTGATCGCGGCGCTGCTCGTCTTCGCCATGACTTTCCCCGGCACGATGGCGCGCGACGGCTCCAGCGCCGGCGAGCTCGCGCTCGACATCGTCGCCGCCTGGGCGATGGTGGTCGCGCTGCTCGTGCTGCTCGGCTGGGCGACGCAGACGCTGCAGTTCTTCGACGCTCGCGCGCTGCTCGCCTGGAGCCTCGCCACGCCGGCGGCACTGTTCGCCGTGCACCGGCTGCTGCCGCTCGCGCTGCCGCGCCTGCTCGCCGCCGAAGGCATGCACAAGGTGGCGGTGATCGCCGGCGCCAACGACCTCGGCTGCAAGCTCGCCGCCCGCCTGAAGGAAAATCCCTGGCTCGGCGTGCAGGTCGCAGGATACTTCGACGACCGCGCGCCGGACCGGATCCAGGAAAAGATCCTCGGGCCGATCGCCGCGCTCGGCGATTACGCGCGCGCGAAGAGCGTCGATGTCATCTACATCGCCCTGCCGATGGCCTCGCAGCCGCGGATTCTCAGCTTGCTCGAATCCCTGCGCGACACCACCGCATCGATCTATTTCGTGCCCGACATCTTCGTCTCCGACCTGATCCAGGCGCGCGTCGACTCGGTCGGCAACCTGCCGGTGGTGGCGGTGTGCGAGACGCCGTTCTACGGCCTGAACGGCATCCTCAAGCGCGCCAGCGACATCGTCTTCTCGCTCGTCATCCTGGCCCTGATCTCGCCGCTGCTCCTCGCGATCGCCGTCGGCATCAAGTGGTCCTCGCCCGGGCCGATCCTGTTCAAGCAGCGCCGCTACGGCGTCGACGGCCGCAAGATCCTGGTCTACAAGTTCCGCAGCATGACCGTCGCCGAGGATGGCGACGTGGTGCGCCAGGCAACCAGGAACGACAGCCGCGTCACGCCCTTCGGCGCCTTCCTGCGCCGCAGCTCGCTCGACGAGCTGCCGCAGTTCATCAACGTGCTGCAGGGGCGCATGAGCGTGGTCGGGCCGCGGCCGCACGCCATCGCCCATAACGAGCTCTACCGCAAGCTGATCCGCGGCTACATGATCCGCCACAAGGTGCGCCCCGGCATCACCGGCCTCGCGCAGGTGAGCGGCTTTCGCGGCGAGACCGACACGGTGGAGAAGATGCGCGGGCGCATCGAGTGCGACCTCTCCTACCTGCGCAACTGGTCGCTGGCGCTCGACCTGCAGATCATCCTCAAGACCGTGGCCGTGGTCCTGGGAAAACAGAATGCCTACTGAAGGAGTTCGCCCATGTGCGGAATCGTCGGCGCGGTAGCCACGCGCAACGTCGTGCCCATCCTGATCGAGGGCCTGCGCCGCCTCGAATACCGCGGCTACGACTCCGCCGGCGTGGCGGTCATCAACGGGACGATGCAACGCCTTCGCAGTTGCGGAAGAGTCTCCCAGCTCGAAAAACTTGCTTCGGCGCAAGGCCTTCATGGCCACATCGGCATCGGCCATACGCGCTGGGCGACGCACGGCGTGCCCTCGGAACGCAACGCGCACCCGCACGTCTCGGGCGGCGTCTCGGTGGTGCACAACGGCATCATCGAGAACCACGAAGAGATGCGCGCCAGGCTGCGCGGCCTCGGCTACGTGTTCACGTCCGACACCGACACGGAAGTCATCGCTCATCTGGTGCATTCGTATCTCGCGTCGGGCGCCACGCTGTTCGACGCGGTACGCAACGCCGCGGACGAGCTGGTCGGCGCCTACGCCATCGCCGTGATCGCCGCGAACGATCCCTCGCACATGATCGTCGCCCGCATGGGCGCGCCGCTGCTGCTCGGCATCGGCAAGGGGGAGAATTTCGCCGCCTCCGATACCTCCGCGCTGCTGCAGGTGACGCGCAACATCGTCTACCTCGAGGAAGGCGACTGCGCCGAGGTGACGCTGCAGAGCGTGCGCATCGTCGACGCGCGCGGCCACGTGGTCGAGCGGCCGTTGCACGTCAGCCAGATCACCGCCGACGCGATCGAGCTCGGCAGCTACCGGCACTACATGCAGAAGGAGATCTTCGAGCAGCCCGCCGCGGTCGCGGCGACGCTCGAAGCGGCGCTCAACGCCCGCTCGCTCGCGCCGCAGCTGTTCGGCTTCAGCGCCATCGAGATCTTCGAGCAGGTCGACTCGGCGCTGATCCTTGCCTGCGGCACGAGCTACCACTCGGGCATGGTCGCCAAGTACTGGCTGGAAAGCATGGCCGGCCTGCCGACCAGCGTCGAGATCGCGAGCGAGTACCGCTACCGCGACACCGTGCCCAATCCGAAGACCCTGGTGATCGTCATCTCGCAGTCCGGAGAGACCGCCGACACCCTGGCCGCCCTGCATCACGCGCGCCGGCTCGGCCAGCCCAACTCGCTCGCCATCTGCAACGTGCCCGAGTCGGCGATCATCCGCAGCTCGCAGCTGAAATTCCTGACCCGCGCCGGTCCCGAGATCGGCGTCGCCTCGACCAAGGCGTTCACCGCCCAGCTCGCCTCGCTGCTGCTGCTCGCCGGAACGCTGGCGAAAACCCGGAAGCGGTTGTCCCCGGAGAGAGAACTCGAGTTCCTGGAGGCGCTGCGCCGCCTGCCCGCCGCGCTCGCCAATGCGCTGCGCGTCGAGCCCGAGATCGTCGCCTGGGCGGAGCGCTTCGCGCCCTGCGAGCACGCCCTCTTCCTCGGCCGCGGGGTGCACTACCCGATCGCCATGGAGGGCGCGCTGAAGCTGAAGGAGATCTCGTATATCCATGCCGAGGCCTATGCGGCGGGGGAGCTCAAGCACGGGCCGCTCGCGCTGGTGGATTCCAAGATGCCGGTCGTCGCCATCGCGCCCAAGGACGCCCTCCTCGACAAATTGAAATCCAACCTGCAGGAAGTCCGCGCCCGAGGCGGAGAGCTGTACGTCCTCTCCGGCCACGACGCGGGCGACGCGCACACGATCCGCATGCACGACGAGCCCGGCATCCTTTCGCCCATCGTGAACACCGTGCCGCTGCAGCTGCTTGCGTACCACGCTGCCCTCCTTCGAGGGAACGACGTGGACAAACCGAGGAACCTGGCTAAGTCGGTGACCGTGGAGTAGTCAGGCCGCCAGGTTTGCCGTCGTCAGGTCGGGCTTGAAGCGATACCCGGTGCCGCGGACCGTCTCGATCAACTTGTCGTGCCCGGTCGGCGCCAGCGCCTGGCGCAGCCGGCGGATGTGCACGTCGACCGTGCGCTCCTCGACGAAGACATGCTCGCCCCAGACCTCGTCCAGCAGCCGGGCGCGCGAGAACACGCGTCCCGGATGGGTCATGAAGAAGTGCAGCAGGCGCAGCTCGGTGGTCCAGAGGTCCACCGGCTTTTCCTGGGCGGTCACCACGTGCGCCGCCGGATCGATGCGCAGGCCGGCGATCTCGACCACGTCGTCGGCGAGCTGCGGCGCGCGGCGGCGCATCACCGCCTTGATGCGCGCGAGCAGTTCGCGCGCCGAGAACGGCTTGGTCACGTAGTCGTCGGCGCCGCTTTCGAGCGCGGCGACCTTGTCCTGCTCCTCGGCGCGCGCCGTGAGCAGCACGATGGAAATGTCCTTGGTGCGCTGGTCGTTGCGCAGCCGGCGCGCGAACGTCAGGCCGGGGGTTCCGGGCAGCACCCAGTCGAGCAGCACCAGGTCCGGGCGCGAGTCGCGCACCAGCGCTTCCGCCTGCGGCACGTCTCCCGCGCACATGACCTTGTACCCCGCACGCTGCAGATTGGCGGACAGCAGGTCGCGGATCGCCGCTTCGTCGTCGACTACCAGAATGGAACCGCCCATGACGTCTCCTTAGGTTTGGGGCGGTGTCATCCTAGGGCGACGGTTCCGGGAGAGATGCCACCGGTCCCGCATTTAACAGTCGTGTCATGTTGGCGCCGTGTCGTTAGGCAACGACACGGGCCACCGCGAGAAAGGTTGGAGGCGGAGGTTGGATTCGAACCAACGTCTAGGGCGTTGCAGACCCTCGCATGCTCCCCAACTCTGCCACTCCGCCGTGCGAGAGAGATTGTGGCGGGGCAACCGTGAAAATTGCCTGCGGCTGCCGTGCGCCGACTAGCGGAAGGAGGAGCGGAAGGGGGAATCGATCTGCAGCCAGTGCATCAGCGTCAGCAGCACTTTCGGGTCGCAGGGCTTCATCAGGTAGAAGTCGAAGCCGCTCGCCTGCGAATGCAGCCGGTCCGATCCCCGGGTGTGGTGGCCGCTGATCCCGACCAGGATCGGCCGCTTCCTGGGCAGCCCGGCGCGGATTGCCCTCGCCGCTTCCCACCCGGTCCTGCCGGGCATCGCGATGTCGAGGATGACCGCGTCGGGGTCGTACTCCTGGACGTGCCACAGGATGTTTTTTGCGTCGTGCAGCCCGCGCGTGCCGTAGCCCTCGGTCCGCAGCAGCGCCGACAGGCTGAGCACGAAGTCGCGGTCGTCGTCGACCACCAGGACGCGTAGCACCCGCGAAAGGGACCGCTGCTGCGGCGCGGTCTGCCCGGCGAGATCCTCCACTACAGGCCGCCCGAATCCTGCAGGCGGCCGGCTTCGGCCGGCGCGCGGCCGCGCTCGATCGCGCCGTGGATCTCGCGCGGATCGGTGGGCTTGACGAAGTAGTAGTCGAATCCGGACTCGGCGGCGCGCTGCCGGTCCTCGCGCTGGCCGTAGCCGGTGACGGCGATGAGCAACGCGTGGCTCGTATCGCCGCGCGAGCGCAGCCGGCGCGCCACCTCGAAGCCGTCGAGGCCGGGCAGGCCGATGTCGAGCACGATCACGTGCGGATCGAACACCTTGAGCGAGGCGAGCGCCTGCGTGCCATCGGCCACGGTCTTCACCTCGTGGCCTTCCAGCCGGAGAAACGCCGCGGTGCTCTCCGCGGCGTCGACGTTGTCGTCCACCACCAGCACCCGGCGGCCGTAGACCTCGGTCGCGGCTTGCGCCTCGCGCGATTCCCGCGCCGGCTCGGTGCGTACCTCGGCGATACACGGCAGCGTGACCTTGAAGATCGCGCCCTTGCCAAGCCCCGGACTCGTCGCCTCGACGCGCCCGTTGTGCATCTCGACCAGCCGCTTGACCAGCGTCAGGCCGACGCCGAGCCCGCCCTGCGAGCGGTCGAGCGAGCGCTCGCCCTGCACGAACAGATCGAAGACGTGCGGCAGGAGCTGCGGCTCGATACCCGAGCCGTTGTCGCGCACCACCAGCGTCGCCTCGCCGGCGGCGGCGCCGACCATCAGGTCGATGCGGCCGCCCTCCGGGGTGTACTTGCTCGCGTTGTTCAGCAGGTTGGCGAGCACCTGCGCGAGGCGCGCCGGATCGGCGGAGAGCCACACCGGGCCGGGCGGGCCGTCGAGCACCAGCTTCTGCCCGCGCAGGTCGATCATGGGCCGCACCGTCTCGACGCTCTGCGAGACGATCCGGCCAAGCTCGACGCTCTCCTTGCGCAGCGCGATCTTCCCCTGGCTGATGCGCGACACGTCGAGCAGCTCGTCGACCAGGCGCGCGAGGTGCGCCGCCTGGCGGTCGATGATGTCGCGCGCCATAGCGAGCATCGGCTCGCCCGAGCCGATGCGGCGGATGACCTCGACCGCGTTGCGGATCGGCGCGAGCGGGTTGCGCAGCTCGTGCGAGAGCATGGCGAGGAACTCGTCCTTGCGCTGGTTGGCGTCCTGCAGCTGCTCCTCGGCCTCCCTGGAGCGCACGATCTCGCGCTGCAGGCTGCGGTACAGGCGCGCGTTGTCGAGGGCGATCGCCGCGCGGCCCACCACCTCGTCGAGCGTCACCAGGTCGCGCGGCGCGAGCGAGGGCGATTCCGCCCGGTAGGCGAGCGCGATTGCCCCCAGGATGCTCTGGCCGACGCGCAGCGGGTGGGCGAGGATCCGCGGTTCCTGGTTCGAGACTCCCTCGCGCAATGCCCGCTGCAGCGAGGAAGCGAGCGGGTCGGGCAGGTCCTGGTAGGAGCGCAGCGCGCGCGTCTCCGCGCCGCGATGGAAGAAAAGCGGCATGCCCGCCTCGGCATCCACCACCAGCGCCGCCTCGTCGGCGAGGTCGGGCACCATCAGCGCCAGCAGCCGCCGCATGCCCTCCTCCAGGTCGAGCGAAGAGCCGAGCTCGTGGCTGGCGCGCGCGAGGAAGGTCGAGCGCCGCGTCGTCTCCTCGGCAGCGAAGCGCGCGGCCTCGGCCTTGGCGAGTGCGACGCGCTCCTCCGCCATGACGCGCGTGCGCACCTGCATCTGGTAGAGCTCGACGAACACCTTGACCTTGCTGCGCAGCACCTCGGCGTTCACCGGCGAGAGGATGTAGTCGACCGCGCCGAGCGAGTAGCCCTGCGCGGTCTGCATCTCGTCGGCGTAGGCGGTGATGAAGATGATCGGCGTGTGCGCCGAGCGCTTGTACTGGCGGATCAGCTTCGCCGTCTCCAGGCCGTCGATGTCGGGCATGTTGACGTCGAGCAGGATCACCGCGAACTCGCGGTGCAGGATCTCCTTCAGCGCCTCCGACCCCGAGCGGACCATCACCAGGTCCTGCCCGAGCTCCTCCAGGATCGTCCGGAAAACCAGCAGCTTTTCCGGAAGATCGTCGACGATCAGGATGCTGGTCTTATCGATGCAGCCACCCTCTCAGAACGGCCAGCAGGTGCTGGCGATCGACCGGCTTCGACAGGTAGTCCCACGCGCCCGCGGCAATGCACTTCTCGCGATCGCCCTTCATCGCCTTGGCGGTGACGGCGATGATCGGCAGCTCGCCGCCGCGCGGCAGCTTCTTGATCTCCTTGATGGTGGTGATGCCGTCCATCTCCGGCATCATGATGTCCATCAGCACCACGTCGAGGTCCGGGTCGGTCTCGACGATGCGGATCGCATCGCGGCCGTTGTTCGCCGAGACGATCTCCATGCCCTGCTCGTCGAGCACCGTGGCGAGCGCGAAGATGTTGCGCATGTCGTCGTCGACCAGCAGCGCGCGCTTCTTGGTCAGCGTGCCGCTCGAGCCGTGCAGGTCCTCGAGCTTCTGCCGCTCGTCCTGCGACAGCGAGGCGGTGCTGCGGTGGAGGAAGAAGTAGACGTAGTCCAGCAGCCGCTCGGGCGATTTCGCCTCGCGCAGCGCCAGCGTGCCTTCTCCATGCCGCCAGCGCGAGACCATTTCCTCGCCGCCGGCGCCGAAGAACACCACCGGCAGGAGCTGCGTCACCGGACGGCTCTCGAGCACCTCGAGCACGTCCTGCGGGTCGAGGTCCGCGATGCTCTCGTCCACCACCAGGCAGTCCACGCTGCCGTCGTTGAGGAGCCGCAGCGCGTCGCTGGCCGATTCGGCGCTCAGCACGCCGACCTCCGCGGCGGTCAGGCGCGCAGAGACTTCCTTGCGCGCCGCGCCCTCCGGCATCAGCAGCAGCACCTGCCGCGTCTTGCGCGCGACGAAGGCGCGCAGGCGCCCCATCGCCTGGTCGACGAGGTCGAGCGACGTGAGCGGCTTGGCGATGAAGCCGAGCGCCCCCGAGTTGAGCGCGCGGTCGCGCGCATCATCGGTCGAGACCACGCACACCGGGATGTGGCGGGTGGCGAGGTCGGCCTTCAGCCGCTCCAGCACCCGCCAGCCCTGCATGTCGGGGAGGAAGATGTCGAGCGTCATCACCGCGGGCTGGTATTCCTTGATCATGGTGAGGGCGCCCGCGCCGGTGCCGCTGACCACGCCCTTGAAGCCCTTCTGGCGCGCCGACTCGAGCAGGATTTTGGCAAAACCAAGGTCGTTCTCCACGATCAAGACCACCTGGTCCCCGGGCTGGATGTCGTCGCGATCATCGCCCGCTTCGTTGATGAACAAGGCGTCATCGGGCTCGTCGGTCGCGAGCGCGTCGATCGTCGTGGGCATGGGCTCGGGCTGGGGCGCCGCCGCGGGCTTCTTCTCCGTGCCGCGCTGGCGCGGCAAGCGGCTGGGCGTGTAGGCGAGCGGCAGATACAGGGTGAAGACGCTGCCCGTGCCCGGCGCGCTGAACAGGCGGATCTCGCCGCCCAGCAGCTTGGCGAGCTCGCGCGAGATCGCCAGGCCGAGGCCGGTGCCGCCGTACTTGCGCGACGTCGAACCGTCGGCCTGCTGGAAGGCCTCGAAGATGATCTGCTGCTTGTCGCTGGCGATGCCGATGCCGGTATCGCTGACGCGGAAGGCGACCACCTTCTCGACGCGCTCCAGCTCCTCGGCGTCGTTCGACCAGCCGGAATCGGCCGCCGCCACCGAGATCGAGACGCTGCCCATGTGGGTGAACTTGAACGCGTTCGACAGCAGGTTCTTGATGATCTGCTGCAGGCGCTTGATGTCGGTGAACATCGTCTTCGGCAGCGCGGGGTCGATGTCGACGCGGAAGTCGACTTTCTTCGACTCGGCCACGTGGCGGAAGGTGCGCTCCATGTAGCGATGCATGTCGTCGAAGCGCAGCTCGGAGGGCTCGACCGCCACCGTGCCCGACTCGATCTTGGAAAGGTCGAGGATGTCCGAGATCAGCGCCAGCAGCTCGTTGCCCGAGGCATGGATGGTCTTCGAGAACTCGACCTGCTTCGGGTTGAGGTTGCCCTCGGTGTTGCGCGACATCTGGTCGGAGAGGATCAGCAGGTTGTTGAGCGGCGTGCGCAGCTCGTGCGACATGTTCGCCAGGAATTCCGACTTGTATTTCGAGGTCAGCGCCAGCTGGGCGGCCTTCTCCTCCAGCGCCTGGCGGGCCAGCTCCACCTCGCGGTTCTTGCGCTCCACCTCCTGGTTCTGGTGGGCGAGCAGCTTCGCCTTGTCCTCCAGCTCCTGGTTGGTCTGCTGCAGCTCCTCGGCGAGGGACTGCGACTGCTTGAGCAGGTTCTCCGTCCGGGTGTTGGCCTCGATGGTGTGGATGACGATGCCGATCGATTCCGTCAGCTGGTCGAGGAACGCCTGGTGCGCCGGGTTGAACTCGTCCAGCGAGGCGAGCTCGATCACGCCGCGCACCTCGCCCTCGAACACCACCGGCAGGACCAGCACGTCGAGCGCGGCCTGCTCGACCAGCCCGGTCGAGACGCGGAACGTGGTCGACGGCACGCCGGAGAGCATCAGTTTCCGCTTCTCGATCGCGCACTGGCCGACCAGGCCTTCGCCGAGATCGACCTGCTTGCCGTGCGAGCGCTGCCCGCCCGAGGCGAAGCTCGCCACCAGGCGCAGCGTCTGGTGCTCCGAGCCCTGCCTTTCATCCAGGGACAGCACGTAGAACTCCGCCTGCTGCGCGCCGACCACCGGCGCCAGCTCGGAGAGGATCATCTGGCCGACCGCGACCAGGTCGCGCTGGCCCTGCAGCATCCGGGAGAACTTGGCGAGGTTGGTCTTCAGCCAGTCCTGCTCGGTGTTTTTCTGCGTCGTGTCCTTGAGGTTGCGGATCATCTCGTTGATCGTGTCCTTCAACGCCGCCACCTCGCCCTGCGTCTCGACCGTGATCGATCGGGTCAGGTCGCCCTGCGTCACCGCCGTCGCCACGTCCGCGATCGCGCGCACCTGAGTCGTCAGGTTCGCCGCGAGCTCGTTCACGTTCTCGGTGAGGTCCTTCCAGGTGCCCGCCGCGCCCGGCACCTTCGCCTGGCCGCCGAGCTTGCCTTCGACGCCGACCTCGCGCGCCACCGTCGTTACCTGCTCGGCGAAGATGGCCAGCGTGTCGGTCATGCTGTTGATCGTCTCGGCGAGGGCCGCGATCTCGCCCTTCGCTTCCACCGTCAGTTTCTGCTTCAGGTCGCCGTTCGCCACCGCCGTCACCACCTTGGCGATGCCTCGCACCTGGGAGGTGAGGTTGCCGGCCATCGAGTTGACGTTGTCGGTGAGGTCCTTCCACACGCCCGACACGCCCTCGACTCGCGCCTGGCCGCCGAGCTTTCCTTCGGTTCCGACTTCCCGCGCGACCCGCGTCACCTCCGCGGCGAAGGACCGGAGCTGGTCCACCATCGTGTTGATCGTCGCCTTGAGGTCGAGGATCTCGCCCTTGACGTCCACCTCGATCTTCTTCGAGAGGTCGCCGGCCTGGACGGCCTTGGTCACCTCGGCGATGTTCCGCACCTGCGAGGTGAGGTTGCCGGCCATCGAGTTCACGGACTCGGTCAGGTCTTTCCACGTGCCCGAGACGCCCTGCACGTCCGCCTGGCCGCCGAGCTTGCCTTCGGTGCCCACCTCGCGCGCGACCCGCGTC